>DASRBU010000194.1:0-6973 GCA_035653475.1 Candidatus Dormiibacterota bacterium
CGGCGCCCAGGAGCAGCGGCTTGCCCAGGACCGCGATGGCGCCGGCCAGGAGGCCGGCCGCCACCGACGCGACCAGCGCGGCCACGACCACCAGCCGCTCGCGCCGGCGCCGGTCCCGCTCCAGGACGGCGACGGAGGGGAGGAGCTCCATCGGCTAGGCCCTCGCGATCTGCAGGTACCACAGGGCCAGAGCGACGGCCGCGATCACCACCACGGCCGCCGTGGTCGCCCGAGGCCTCATCGAGCCGCGGAGGCCGACGACGATGAACGCGGCCACCATGAGGCCCACCCATTCCATGGCGACCGGCGCTCAGGTGGTGTGGCCGGTGCCCGGCGGCAGGGCGGTGGGGGCCCGCTCGGCCCGGGCCGGGTCGGGTGCGTCCAGCAGCGGCAGCGCCCCGATCACCCGGAGCCCCAGGCTGCGCTCGATCTCGGCCGGTCGGACGAAGGTCCGGTCGGAGTAGACCATGATCACCAGGGCCAGGAGGGAGAGCAGGAGCCCGATGAGCAGACCCAGGCCCGCGCCCATGGCCACCGTCCGGAGCCGGCTCAGCGGCCGGTCGGGGAGCATGGGCGGGTCGATGACGCGGAACTGGGAGCTGGTGCCGGCCGAGAGCTGGTTGAGGTTGGACTGGGCCTCGTCGCGCTTCTGGATCAGTTGTGCGTACTGTTGATGGGCCTGGCTGGCGATCTGTTGCAGGCCGGCCAGGGTGGGGTCGGGCGGCGGGTTGGCGACCCTCAGCTCGGGATGCCGGGTGAGGTAGCTGGCCACCGCCGCGTCCGCCTGGTTGACCTGGGTCAGCTCGTCGGCCGCCTGGCGCTGGTAAGAGTCGAGCTGCTGGGCGGCCTGGGTGCGCTGGGCGGTGAGGACCTGGGTCGCGAACTCCTTCAGCAGCTCCCGCAGGGTGGAGAGGGCGAGCCGCGGGTCCGAGTACTCGAAGGTGACGTTGACGATCTCGGGCCCGGCCGTGGTGACCCTGACGTTCCTCTGCAGGAGCGCCTCGAGGGCCTGGTTCAGCGTCTGCCGGTTCGGGGCCGAGCCCGGTCCCAGGAGCCGACCCAGCACCGCGCTCAGGGGGTTCGTGGCCGGCAGGTGCCCGTGGACCACGTAGTCCTCGAGTCCGCTGCGCTGGGCTACCGTCACGCAGAACGACTGCGTGCTGAGCAGCTCCTGGAAGGTGTTGGAGCCGACCTGGGCCGGCGACGAGTAGGCGGCCGAGGGGTCGGTGACCCCGGCGATCGAGTTGGACTGGAACCAGACCGAGGCCGAGGCCTCGTAGGTGCGCGGCTGCCCCAGCACGAAGCCCAGGCTGATGGCGAGGACCATCAGCACCGGAGCCACCAGCGCCAGGGGGTGACGGAAGAAGGTCTCGAGGTATCGCTCCATGTGCGGCCTCAGGAGGAGATGAAGAAGCCTCGGAGCCAGGCGGGAAGGCGGGAGTGGGTGCCGTTCAGGAGCACGACCGGCTCGGAGGGAAGGGATGCGACCGCCTCGCGCACCTTCGCGACCGGGGTCACCCGGGCCCGGACCACCAGCAGCGGATGGCCGAAGGGCTCCGTCAGCAGGGAGGCGGAGGGCGAGTGGAGGAGCGCCGGCAGGTCCCCGACCACGACCTCGAAGAGGCCCTGGAGCTCCGCCAGGAGGTTCGAGGAGGCCAGCTGGGAGGCCAGCTTGGGACCGGGGTCCTGGACCCGACCCACGGGCAGCACCGAGAGCCCGTCGTCGACCGTCCGGAGCGCGGCGTCGACGGGCACCAGCCCGGCCAGGAGCTCGGCCAGCCCCGGGCTGGGAGGCAGCCCGAACCGGTCGGCGAGGCTAGGGGTGTCGAGGTCGGCGTCGACCAGCAGCGTTGGACGGCGGTACTCGCGCGCCTGGACGTAGGCCATGGCGATGGCGACGGTGCTGCGACCCTCACCGCGGAGCGCGCTGGTCACGCCGATTCGCGACAGCCGGGCGCCGCCCAGCCGGGGCATCAGCTGGCTGCAGGCCCGGACGAGCGGCTCACCGACGACCGGCTTGGGGAGGCCGGGGTCGATGGCCGACACCACGGTCATGGTCGGAGAGGCGACGGAGCACGCCGCGGCCGACGGCCCGGCCTCCGCCGAGACCAGATCCCTCCCAGCACGTCCCACAGTCTCCGAGTCTATGGAGGGGGAGAGGCGACCGAGATGGGCGAATCCCACACCCGGCGGGAATCGGTCCCGGGCGACCCGTGACAGGTGTCCCTCCGCGTGCCGGCGACCGACCGGCCGGGACGCGCCGGTCCCTGGGCCGACGTGCCGAGCCGACTGCGGTCGAGACCTGGCCCGGGGGCGGCGGGCTCGGAGGCCCCTTCCCGGCGCTCGACGCCCTCGATCGCCTTCGGCCAGGCGTCGGCGAACGCGTCCGCGTCGATCCCGGTCGGGACGCGGGTAGGCCGACCGCGGGGGTCGGGCCGGGAGGCCAGGCACCGATCGCGTAGGCGAGCGCGAAGCCTCGCCTCCTCGACCCTGGCTCCTGGCCGGGCGAGAGCCACGGCCACCGTCACCGAGTCCCGGTGCAGGTCGAGCAGATCCTCGGCCAGCTCCCCACAGGTCGCGGCCGGTCCCGCCCTCCCGCCGTCGTGGTCCGGATCGGTCGTGACCCCGAGCACCTCGACCCGTGGCCACCCCGGGAGCATGGCCGGCGCGCGGGCGTCGCCCCGGGTCGCCTCTGAGGTCGTGTCGAGATGCACCCGCATCCCGCCCCCGCCGTGGCCGTCGCCCCGGCTCCCGGCCTCAACCGGGACGGTTCTCGGGTGCGTGGCGCCGGCGGGGGCGCCCGGACGCGTCCCAGTGCAGGCCACACTCCTTGACCGCGTCCCGCTCCCACCACCAACGTCCGGCCCGGGGGTCCTCCCCGGGCCGCACCGGCCTGGTGCAGGGGGCGCAGCCGATGGAGGGGTAGCCACGGTCGTGGAGGGGGTGATACGGCACCTGATGCCGGCGGACGTAGTCCCAGACCTGCTCCGCCGTCCAGGTCGCGAGCGGTGCCAGCTTGGCGATCCCGCCGTGGGCCTCGTCCAGGGCCACCACCGGCGTCGCCGCCCGGGTCGGCGACTGGTCTCGTCGCAGGCCGGTCACCCAGGCGTCGAAGCCGCGCAGCGCCCGGGCCAGGGGCCGGCTCTTGCGGACCTCGCAGCACCGGAGCCGCAGCTCGGGCGAGCGGTAGAAGAGGTTGACCCCGTGGCGGCCGGTCATCTCTGCCACCTCCTCCGGGTCCGGCGACACCACCCTGACCCGCACCGGGTAGCGCCGCTGGAAGGTGTCGATGATCTCGTGCGTCTCCGGGGGGAGCCGGCCGGTGTCGAGGGTGATGACCTCGACCCGATCCCGGAGCCGGCAGGCCATGTCGATCAGCACCGAGGACTCGACCTGGAAGCTGGCCACGATCGCCATCCGCGAGAACCGTTGGTAGGCGCGGGCCAGGACCTCCTCGGGTGTGGCCCTGGCCAGCTCGGCCCGGAGGCGCTCGATCTCGGCCCGGTCCAGCCCTGTCGGGACGGCCACGGCTACGATCCCCTCCCGCTGGGGACGGCGGCGAAGCGGTCGGCGAGGACCTCGACACCCACCCGGTGACACCAGTCCCCGAAGCCCTCTCCCGGCCGCCGCTGGTCGCGGAAGGCGGCGAGCACGGGACGCAACCGACGGGGGATCTCCTCCAGGGGCAGGTTGCGGGCGAAGAGGCGGCTCAGGCGCGTGCCCTCGAAGTCGCCGCCCAGGAAGACGTCGTACTTCCCCAGCGTGGTCCCCACGAAGCCGACGTCGCCCAGGTAGGGACGGGCGCAGCCGTTGGGGCAGCCGGTCATCCGGTAGCTGATCCGTTCCTGCCCCAGCCCCAGCTCGGCCACGATGGCCTCGAGCTGCCGGATCAGGCCGGGCAGCGCCCGCTCGGACTCGGCCACGGCCAGCCCACAGGTGGGGAGAGCGGGGCAGGCCATAGCGTACCGGAGGGTGTTCGAAAGCTCCTCGGTGAGCGGAACGCCGTGGGCCCGGAGGGTGCGCTCCACCTCCCCGCGCGCCTGGGGCTCCAGCCCGGCCAGGATCACGTTCTGCTGCGGGGTGAGGTAGAGGCTGGGCCGCAGCTCCTGGACCAGCCGCCGCAGGGCCGTGCGCAGGCGACGTTCGGCGACGTCGGCGATCCGGCCGTTCTCGACGTAGAGGCCGTAGAAGCAGTGGCCGTCGTCCTGCTGATGCCATCCCAGGTGGTCGTCCATGGCCATCCGGCGCACCGGCCGGAAGGCCTCCAGCCGGAAGCCCGCCCGCTCCTCCACCTGCTGTCGGAACCAGTCGATCCCGCGTTCGTGCAGGAGGTACTTGAGCCGGGCGTGGCGCCGGTCGGAGCGGTTGCCGAAGTCGCGCTGGGTCGTCACCACCGCTCGGCACGCCTCCACCGCCCGCTCGGGGGGCACGAACCCCAGGGGCATGGCCACCGCCGGGAAGGTGTCGGGCTTGTTGGCCGTGCGCCCGAGGCTTCCGCCCACCAGCACGTCGAGGCCGGCCAGGCCGCCCTCGGGGGAGCGCAGAGCGATCAGCGCCAGATCGTTGGCGTAGACGTCCACGCAGTTGTCGTCCTCCAGGGCGATGCCGGTCTTGAACTTCCGGGGCAGGTACCGATCCCCGTAGAGGGGCTCGCCCTGCTCGCGTCCCGAGGCGACCAGCCGGTCGTCGATCCAGATCTCGTGGTAGGCGCGGGTGGCCGGGGTGAGCGCCCCCACCAGCTCCCGGAGCAGGACCGCGACCTCCTGACGGAGGCGATCCCCGAGCGGGGCGGGGCAGCACATGATGTTCCGCTCCTGGTCGCCGCAGCCACCCAGGGTGGTCATCAGGGCCTGGTTGATGGCTCGGATCGCCGTCCGCAGGTCGCGCTTCAGCACCCCGTGCAGCTGGAAGTCCTGGCGGGTGGTGACCCGGATCGTCCCGTTGCCCCAGCGCTCGGCGATCTCGTCGTGGGCCAGGTAGCCCTCGGGGCTGACCCGCCCGCCAGGGATACGGGTGCGGACCATCATCACGTAGTGCTTGCCCCCGCCGCTGGCCCGCGCTGCCCGCCGTCGGTCCCGGTCGTCCTGCTGGTAGACGCCGTGGAACTTCAGCACCTGAACTGCCTCTTCGCTGAAGGCAGGGGTGTCCTGCTCCAGCTCCTCGCGGATGGTGCCCCGCAGGTGGTCGCTGGCGGCCTTGATCAGCTCGACGCGGGAGAGGCCCTGGCCGGTGCCGTTGCAGCCGCAGGTCGTGCACACGGGGCCTGCCTCACACCGACCCCGGGTCGGCCCCGGGGACGAACCACGGCGAGAGGGGTACCGAGCCCTGGACGCCGGCGCTCACCGAGCCCACGGCGGGCGTCCGGGCGAAGGCAAGGAACGAGTTGACGATCCGCACCAGCGCACTCCTTTGCTGACCGAGCTGACGTGTGTCGACCGAGTCGACGTGCCGGCGGGGCGGGGGGCCCCGGGGTCAGCGACAGGCGTAGCTGGCGCAGCGCACGTAGTCCACCTCCCGACGGCGGGTCAGCAGCCAGCCCTCGGCCGTGCGGATGACGTGCACGAGCCACAGTGTACGGCCCTCGGGCACGGGAGGACGGCCTGCGGCTGGGACTTCGGCCGCCGCACCCCGGCCAGGCCGGGGCCGGCACACCGCCCTCGGGCCGGGCTCAGAGGGCCAGGCCCAGGTCTCGCCACTGGGCGGTGAGCAGGGCCGCCAGCTCCCGAAGCCGGTAGCGCCAGCTCTCCGGGGCCTGCTCCCAGGCGAACTCTCCCGACATCAGCCGGCCGCTGGCCTCCAGCTCCTCCGGCACCACCAGCATCGCCTGGGCGCCGGGCACGTGGGCGGCGAAGCGGTCCAAGTCCAGCCCGCTGCCGTGCCCCGGCATCCGGTTGACCACCAGGAGGGTGGGCCGACCGGCGTGGCCCAGGGTGGCGAAGGCCTCGGCCACCACGCTGGCCGTCGCCGGCTCCGCGTCGCTCACCAGGAGGACCTGGTCGCAGGCGCCGAGGGCGGCGCGGGCGGCGCGCTCGTGCAGCCCGGTCCCGCAGTCGAGCAGCATCACCCCCACCAAGTCCTGGAGGCGGCGGATGACCCGGGCGTAGACCGCCTGGTCGAGGCGGGCCATGCGCTCGGGGTCGAGCGGCGTGGGCACCACCATCAACCCGTGCACGGCCCGGCCCAGCGCCGCGTCGAGCCTGGGCACCGTCAACCGGGGGTCCTCGAGCAGGGCGAGCAGGTCGTCGACGAACACCTGGTGTCCCGGCACCAGGGCGCGGCCGAGGGAGCCGTAGTCGGGGTTGCAGTCCACGGCCACGATCCGGTCCCGCCGGAGCATGGCGAGCAGGGTGCCCAGGAGGGCGGTGACCGTGGTCTTGCCCACGCCGCCCTTGGGCGAGACCACCGCCACCGTGGCGCATCGCTGGAGGCGCGGCTCGACGATGGCCGTCTCCAGGCGTCGCAGGTAGTCGCCCGCCCGCCAGGCGCGACGGGCGCGCTCCACGGCTCCCGGGCGGCGCCGGTGGGCCAGGTCGGCGAGGCCCAGCGGTGTCCTCGCCGTGCCCGGGCTCGCCCCCGGGCGACTCTGGCCGAGCAGGAGGTCGGGCGTGGCGCTGCGCCCGCGTCCGAGCACGGCGGCGTTCAGCGCCGCGCCCAGCCGCTCCCCCCAGCCCAGGCGACGGGGGAGGAGCGCGTGGGTGCGCTCCGAGGGAGGCAGCGGAGGGCCGAGGGCACCCCCCTCCGGTGCGCCGCCGGTCGGCGCCGCCTCCGTGACCCCGGCCGGGCCCGCCTCTGGATCCGTCCTTCCCACCCCGCGTCATCCTAGTCCAGCGGCCCCGACCCGGGGGCGGCCGGGGCGCTCACTTGCCGGAGCCCGCCTCGGTGGCATCATCGACGGGAGGGCGGCCGGAGGGCGGCCCGGTACGGGAGGGTTCTCAGTGGAACGCGGAACCAGCGGTGGGCGGTCGGTGCGAGG
>DASRBU010000195.1:0-2389 GCA_035653475.1 Candidatus Dormiibacterota bacterium
CACCCCGAGCGCGGCCAGCCAGGCGTTCAGCCAGTTGGCCCGCAGCCCGGGCGCGCGCAGCTCCCCCATTCAGATCACCTCCACGGCTCGGGACACAACGTGGTCGGCCTGGCGCAGCACCGCCTCCAGCAACGCCAGCCCCCAGAGGCCGTAGCGCTCGCAGAGGACCCGGAAGCGCCGGGGCTGCTCCCAGTCGGGCTGGGAGAGGTCGCCCCCCACCACCAGGCGCGTCCCGTCCAGGTCGGCCGCAACCGCGCCCGCAGCCCGGTCGGCGGCGAGCCCGATCCAGGGCCGGCCGTGGCCGTGGTGGGCGGCGACCAGGTGCAGGACCAGCTCCGAGTCGCACCCCTCCAGGTGACGCCCCTCCAGATGGCGGGCCAGCAAGCGGACGCTCAGCAGCTCGTGGCGGCCGCCTCGCGGCCAGCCCGAGGCGACGCGGTCCGGCTCGATCCGCTCGCGCGGCGCGCCCGACTTGGCCAGGGGGGCGGGGGATGTCGCCTCCGGGTCGAGCCAGCGCTGGAAGCGCAGGTCGTGCTTGCCCAAGTCGTGGAGACGTCCGGCCCGCTCCAGCGACCTGGCCACGGTCCCAGGCAAGCCCAGCCGCTCGGCCACGCGGCGCGCTTGCTCACCCACCGCCCCCAGGTGATCGGCGAGGAAGGCGGAGCCGGCCTCGAAGCTCAGCTCCTCCAGGGCGTCGGCCCGGAGCCGGAGACGGTCCCGGGTCCGGGCGGGTCGACGGCCCTCCAGGTAGAGGGGCAGGCCCCGGGGATCGGGGACCAGGCGCCGCTCCCGAAACCCGTCCAGGTAGGCACTCCAATCCTTCTGCTCCAGCCAGGGATGGGGCTCAAGCGCGACCAGGATCTCCAGCAGCCGCCCGACCAGCTCGCCCTCCTGCTCGGGGTCCGATGCGTCCGGCTCCCGCTCCAAGTCCCGCTCGGACGGTTTCAGCCGTCGGACGATCGCCTCCATCTCCTGACGACGCTCGTCCGGAGCCTCGGGGACCAGGTTGCGCAGCGCCGCCGCGTCCAACCAGAGCACCCCGGCCTCGAGCGGGGCCAGATCCAGCACCGGTTCCTCCGCCTCCGGGTTCCAGCCGGTGCGGTCGTAGAGCCCCACCTCCACCGGCAGCACCACCTGGTCACCCGGCCGGAGGTCCTCGACCGGCGCTTCGCCCTCCAGCCCGGCCCGGTCGGCGGTAAGCCTCCGTACGGTCGTCACCCCCCGCCGCCGCAGCGCCTCCCGCAGCTCCCAGATGGGCACCTCGACCGCCTCCGCCTCCCGCAGCGGGGGCAGCAACCGCTCGCCCGCCGCGGGCAGGTGGGCTCGCCAGCAGACGGAGACCTCCGTCTCCAGCTCCAGCCCCTCGAAGAACAGCTCCACCGGCGGCTCGCCGGGCTCGGGGAAGGAGGTCTTGGCCAGCTCCCAGAGGTGGTCGGGCAGCAGCTCCCCCACCTCGGGGGGCGCGTCCTCGGGCTGCCCCACCAGCTCGGACACGTGCTCCGGCGCCAGGTCGAGTTCCTCGCCGGCCGCCTGCAGGCGCTCCCAGACCCGCTCCGGCTCGGTCCCGTAGGGGGGCCAGTGGTCGGCGTCGGCGGCGTGGCAGATCACGGCCCGGGCGTGGGGCCGCTTGCCGAGCCGGTTGAGGCGGCCCAGGCGCTGGATCAGGGCCCGGGCGCCGGCGGTCTCGGTGACCAGGAAGTCGAAGTCGAGGTCGGCCCCCACCTCCAGGGTCTGGGTAGCGACCACGACCAAGTCCCGGGCACGCCGGGCTTTCGGATCGCGGCCGGAGGGAGCACCTCCCTCCTGATCCAGCAGCCGCTTCCGGACGGCCCCGGCCTCGCGCTCCCGCATCCGACCGGTCAGCAGCACCAGGTCGGCCTCCCAGCCCGGCCGGCGGCCGAGACCCTCCAGAGCCTTCAGCACCTCGCGCGCCCGGCCCACGGTGTTGCAGAAGACGACGCAGGTCGACCCCGGCCGCCCGGCCAGGAGCTGCCGAGCCCGCTCGGCGAGCACGCCGGCCACCTCCCGCTTGGTGGTGGCCACCAGCTCGACCGGCTTGGCCGCCCCGAGCCGCCGTTGCACCTCGTCGCACGCGTGGTCCTCGGGGCCGAGGCCGAAGCGCTCTCCCCCCTCCTCCCCGGTGGCGGTCAGGGTCACCAGCCGGCAGCGGGCCCGGTCGCCGGGGAGCAGCCCCCCGGGGTCGCCCGGGTCGCACTCGGCCGCCACCTCGACCAGCCGCGCCAGAGGTCGGGCCAGGTGGGCCTCGTCGAGCAGGACCAGGCTGTCGGTGCCGGCCAGGGCGGCGTCGACGGGGCGCATCGAGGTGCTGGAGCCGTAGCCACGGAAGAGGAGCCGGCTGGCGAACATGGGCACGGTGGCCAGGATCAGC
>DASRBU010000196.1:0-10528 GCA_035653475.1 Candidatus Dormiibacterota bacterium
CGGGTGGCGACCGGTCTGGACGAGGGCGCCGCGGTCCAACGGGCGCTGGCCAGCGAGGCGGTGCGTCGCGCCCTGGGCCGCGAGCGGCCCAGCCGTGTCGTCTACGTACCCGACCGCCTGATCAACCTGGTGCCCTGACTCGGGCGGCGGGCTTGGCCCGCAACACCGCTCCACCAGGCCGGCGGTCTCCCGGCCCGCTGCGGGCGACCCGTGACCGCGTCCGGAGGTAGGCTGAACGGGGCCCGCGGCCCGGGCCCCGTTCAGCCGAGGAATGCGGTCTCGCCCGGGGCGGGGCCGGCCGGAGGGGAGTTCGTACCCGAATGCGTACCATCATCCGCTGGTGCCTGGGCAACCGGGCGGTCGTGCTCCTGTTCGCCGCCGTCCTGATGGGGGGCGGGATCGTTGGCGCGACCAGGATCGACGAGGAGCTGCTGCCCTCGATCCAGTTCCCGGCCGTCTTCATCCTGGTCCCCGACCCAGGGGCCGGCCCCCAGCAGGTGGACCGCGACCTCACCCAGCCCCTGGACGCGGGCCTGGAGGGATTGCCCCGGGCCACGCACGTCACCAGTACCTCCTCCCAGGGCTACTCGGAGGTGGCGGTGGAGTTCGACCTCGACTCCTCGCTCCAGCAGGACCTGGACGCGGTCAACCAGCGCCTGGCCCAGATCCAGCTCCCGCCCGGCGCCGGACGTCCGATCGTGCAGACCTTCGACTTCAGCTCGGCGCCCTCGATGACCTACTCGCTGGCCGCCCGGGACGGCGACCTGGCCCGGGCCACCCAGGAGGCCGAGCAGGTCATCGTCCCCGCCCTCCAGGGCGCCCCGGGGGTGGCCCAGGTCAGGGTGTCGGGAGGGGCACGGCGGGTGGTCGTGATCAGCCTCGACCCGATTCGGCTGGCGGCGCACGGGATCTCCGCGCAGCAGGTGGCGCAGGCGCTGAGCGCGGCCCAGGTCGACCTGCCCGCTGGCGAGTCGCTCCAGGGTGACCGCTCGCTGCCGGTGACGGTGCAGGGCCGGTTGCGGACCCTGGCCGATCTGCGGGCCCTGCCGGTGGGGGTGGCGCCGGCCGCTGCGCCGACCGGCCGGGCGCCGGCGCCGGTCCGCCTCCAGGACGTGGCCAGCGTGGAGGAGACCTCGGTGCCGGTCAACGGCATCTCCCGGACCGACGGCCTGCCCTCGTTGGAGGTCCAGGTCATCCGGCAGCCGAACGGCAACGCGGTCGCCCTCTCCAACCAGGTCCGGCAGCGGGTGGCCGGCCTCCATCTCAGCTCCCGAGACGATCTGCAGCTGGTCTACGACGCCGCCGACGACATCCGGGCCTCGCTGCAGGACCTGCTCCTGGAGGGCCTGCTGGGCGCGCTGCTGGCGGTCCTGGTCATCTTCCTCTTCCTGCGCAGCCTGCGGGCGACCCTGGTCACGGCCGTCTCCCTGCCCACCAGCGTGCTGGCCGCGGTGCTGGGCACGGGCCTGAGCGGCTACTCCCTCAACGTGCTCACCCTGGCCGGCCTGACCATCGCCGTGGGCCGCATCGTCGACGACGCGATCGTGGTCCTGGAGAACGGCTACCGGCACCTCCAGGCCGGGGAGGCCCCGCTGGAGGCGGCCCTGAACGGGGCCGTCGAGGTGGCCTCGCCGGTGATCTCCAGCACCCTGACCACGGTCGCGGTCTTCCTACCCATCGGGGTGGTGGGCGGTATCGTCAGTCGCTTCTTCCTGCCCTTCTCGGTGACGGTCACCATCTCCCTGCTGGCCTCGCTGCTGGTCGCCCTGACCCTGATCCCGGTCCTGGTCAGCCTGGTCCTGCGCCGGCCGGCGGGCGGTCCGGCCGGGCCGCCCAGCCTCCTCGCCCGGTGCTACCGGCCGCTCCTGACCTGGGTCCTGGACCGGCCCTGGCGCAAAGCGGCGGTGGTGCTGGTGGCCTTCGGCCTGCTGGCCAGCTCACTGCTGACCCTGGCCGCGCTGCCCCGGAACTTCCTGGACCTGGGCGGCTCCACCCAGCTGACCGGCGTCGTGACCCTTCCCCCCGACACCACCGCCGGCGAGACCGACACCCGCCTCCTGCCCTTCGAGCGAGCGGCCATGGCCGACCCGGCCGTGCGCACGGTGCAGGTGTCGGTCGGCAGCTCCGACTTCGGCGCCTACACCGCCGCGGCCAGCTCCAACGTGGCCAGGCTCTCGATCCGGCTCCGGAGCAAGGCCGGCGCTGACCAGGTCGCCGATCGTCTGCGGCGGCGCCTGGATCGCCTCTACGGGTCCGGGAACGCCCAGCTGGCGGTGTCCTCCTTCGGCCCCAGCTCCAACGGCTTCCAGGCCACCCTGAGGGGCACCGATCCCGCCGCCCTGCGGCGCGCCTCCCAGGCGGTGGTGGCGGAGCTGTCCCGCGACCACGAGCTGACCAACGTCGAGTCGAGCCTGGCCGCGGCCAAACCCGAGCTGGAGGTCTCGGTCGACCCCGCCCGGGCGGCGGCGCGCGGCCTCACGCCCCAGGTGGTGGCCGGCGTGGTGGCCGCGGCCCTGGGCACCCAGCAGGTGGGCAGCCTGGGGACGGAGGCCCTGGAGCTGCGGCTCGACCCCCGGGCCGTCACCGCCGACCGTCTGATCGGGCTGCCGGTGGGGCCGGGGACGACCCTGGGGGAGGTGGCCACCGTCAGCCGGACCATGGCTCCCGCCACCATCACCCGGACCGACGGCGCCCAGGAGGTGGCGGTGACCGCCGACGTGACCGCCGCCGACACCCAGGGCGCCATCCAGCGGGCCAGCCGGCGCCTGGACCAGCTCCGCCTGCCGGCGGGCGTGAGCCTGGGTTCGGGCAGTTCCAACCAGGACCTGGAGAACGCCTTCACCCAGATGGTGGTCGCGATCGGGGTGGCGGTGGCGATCGTGTTCCTGATCCTGGTCACCTTCTTCCGCTCCCTCCTGACCCCGTTCGTGATCCTGCTCACCATGCCGCTGGCCCTGATCGGGGGGCTGGTCGCCCTCTACGTCTTCCGGCAGGCGCTGGGGCTGCCGGCCCTGCTGGGGGTGCTCATGTTGCTGGGCATCGTGGTCTCGAACGCCATCCTGCTGATCGATTTCGTGGAGCGGAACCGGTCCGCGCACGAGCTCAACCAGGCCCTGGTGCTGGCCGGTGCGGTTCGGATCCGGCCCATCCTGATGACCGCCCTGGCCACGATCGTGGCCCTGGTGCCGGTGGCGTCCGGGCTCAGCACCGCCGGTGGCGGGGGCCTGATCTCCCAATCGCTGGCGCTGGTGGTGGAGGGCGGCCTGGTCAGCTCCACCTTCCTGACTCTGATGGTGATCCCAGTGGTGTACTCGGTCCTGCGCCGCCGTCCCCGCGGACGGAGCACGGTCCTGCCCCCGGGCACCGGGCGGGAGATCCCCGGGGAGTGAGGTCGAACCGCGATAGAGTTGGGTTCCGATGAGCATCCTGACCGACCGGTTGCGCGAGCAGCTGAAGGAGCGGTTCGCCGAGCGCCTGCGGGGTCCGGTCCAGCTCACCCTGTTCACGCGGCCGGGCAGCGGCCGGCTGATCCTGCCCAGCGGCCTCGGCTGCCCAACCTGCGAGGACGCGAAGCGGATGGCGGAGGATCTGGCCGCGGCGGCGCCCGAGCGGGTCCAGCTCCAGGTGGTGGACGTCAGCGGCGGGGGCGGCGAGGTGACCGAGGTCCCCACCTTGACGGTAGGGGTCCCGGGCGAGCGGTCGCGGATCCGCTGGCAGGGATTGCCGGCCGGCTTCGAGTTCGCCACCGTGGTGGACGCGATCGAGCGGGTCTCGACCGGGGCCCACGAGCTGAGCCCGGACAGCCTCCAGCGCCTGGCCGCGGTCCGCGATCCGGTCGAGATCATGGTCTTCGCCACCCCGGGCTGACGCTATTGCCCCCAGGCCGTGAGCCTGGCCAACCGGATGGCCCTGGCCTCACCGTTGATCAGCTCGGTCACGATCGAGGCCGAGGAGTTCCCCGAGCTGTCCCGGGCCTTCGGGGTGCAGGGGGTGCCGCGGACGGTGGTGAACCGGCGCGGCGCCTTCGTGGGGGCGCTGCCGGAGGCGCAGTTCGTGGGTGCCGTCCTCCAGCTGGCGGGGGCGGCCTCGGAGCCCCCGCAGGGCGGGAGCGGGGCGTCCGGGTAGACGGGCCGAGATCGGGGCTGGCTCCGCCCGCCTCCCGCCGCTCACACTGGTCTCACCGACTACATCGAGGTCGAGAACCCGCGGGTTGAGCGGTGAGGAGGTCGGGCCATGGCTGCGTACGTCACCCTGGTGCGCTACACGCAGACCGGGATTCAGAACGTCAAGGAGAGCCCGTCCCGCCTGGAGCGGGCCCGCCAGGTCGCGAGCTCCATGGGGGCCACCATCAAGGAGGTCTACCTGACCATGGGGCGTTACGACATGGTGGCCCTGGTCGAGGCCCCGGACGACGCCACGGCGGCCAAGGCGTTGCTCGCCATCGGATCGGCGGGGGCGATCACCACCGAGACCCTGCGCGCCTTCCCTGAGGACGAGTACCGGAGCATCGTCGCCGCCCTCCCCTGAGGGACCGGGAGCGGCGGCGATCGGGCCCGGCCCCCTCCGGCGCGGTCACGGCCCTACCTCTCCGCCGGGCGGGGGCCTGACCGGCGAAGGTGCTCGGGACCGGTCCATCGCGCCCGGCCCCCTCGACCGAGGCCGCGTCCAGGAGGCGAATGCACGTTCGAGGGTGCCGCCGGCGTGGTAGGCTGGACGGACCGTGTGCGGCCGCTTTGGACTCCTCAGGGGCCGGGAGGAGCTGGCCCGGGAGTTCTCCCACCTCCAGCCCGAGTTCGAGTTCGACGAGGCCCCGCCCCGTTACAACATCGCCCCCTCCCAGCCGGTGCTCGCGCTCCGGACCGACGACCGGCGGGTCAGGGCCGCGTACCTCCGCTGGGGGATCTCGCTGCCCTGGGCCGGGGAGGGCCGTTCCCGGCAGCTGATCAACGTGCGGGCCGAGACGGCGCTCCGGCCGGGGTGGTTTCGCGGGCTTCTCGAGCGGCGCCGGGTGCTGTTGCCGGCCAGCCACTTCTACGAGTGGCGCCGGCTGCCCGACCGGCGCCGGCAGCCGATGCTGATCGGCCCGGCTCGGGGGGAGGGCCTGGTCTTCGCCGGTCTGCTCGGCCGCTGGACGGACGAGGCCACGGGCGAGATCCTGCCCGCGGTGACCATCCTCACCACCGAGGCCAACCGGACGCTGAGGCCGATCCACGACCGCATGCCGGTGATCGTGCCCGCCGGCGGGTGGGGACGCTGGCTGGACCCGGCCGCTGGCGCCGACGAGGTCGCCGACCTGCTCGTGCCTTGCCCGGACGAGTGGCTGAGCGTGCGGCCCATCGCCCCCCTGGTCAACGACGTCGCCAACGAGGGTCCGGCCCTGATCGCGCCGCTGGAGGCGGCCGGCGAAGGGGAGGGGCCGGGGCGGTAGCGGCCGGGCCGGCCCCTCGCCCGCCGGGTTGGCGGCGGACGGTGGGGGCGGAAGCGGCGGATGAGGAATGGAGGAGATGGCCTCTGGGGGCGAGGAGGATGCCGGTGCCGACGGTCCAGGTCCGCTACATCGTCCACGACGTCGACCGTGCGATCGACTTCTCCTGCCGGCACCTGGGCTTCGAGGAGGTGATGCACCCGGCACCGGGGTTTGCCATGCTGGTCCGGGGGGATCTCCGCCTCGTCCTCAGCGCTCCCGGCGGCCCCGGTGGGGGCCAGGCGCTGCCGGACGGCAGGCTGCCCGAGCCGGGGGGCTGGAACCGGTTCGGGATCCAGGTCTCCGACCTGACCGCGACCCTGGCCCGGCTGCGCGAGGCCGGGGTCCGGATCCGTGGTGAGGTCATGGCCGGCGTGGGCGTCGACCAGGCCCTGATCGAGGACCCCTCCGGCAACCCGGTCGAGCTGTTCGAGCCCCTGCTTCCCGAGGCTCGTCTGGACCCGGGCGGTGAGCGACGTCCCCCGAACCGCGGTGGACGCGGCCGCTGGGGGGCGGCTCACCGGAGGCCTGCTCCGGCCCGACCGGCGACCGCCGTCCCATCCGGAGAGGACCGGACGCGCCCCGCGGCGGGGTGGCTGGGGCGGAAGGATTCGAACCTTCGGTCGCGGATCCAATGTCCGCTGCCTTACCGCTTGGCCACGCCCCAGCGGGCAGGCCGACCCCGGCCGGTCCCGGCCGAGGGGTCGGGCGCGCCCCTAGGTTACCCCCGGGAGGGGCCGCTCCCCTGGCCGGCCCCGGGGCGCCTTCACGGCCACCATTGGCCGGCGGCCCTACGGCGTCTAGCCTGCGGCCCATGGACCTCGATCCCTACTCCCGGATCGCTCTCGTCCGCCTCCCCCTCCGCCTCACGCCCGGCTGGCCGCGGCTGCTCCTGCTGCTGACGCCGCCCCTGGTGGGGCTGGTGGCCGCGGTGGCCCTGCTGGCGCGGCCGGGGACCTCGACCGCCCCCGCGCCGGTCCCGAGCGACCAGACCGTGGCCCTGCCCACACCGGCCGGCCTCCTGATCGACGTCACCGGCGCGGTCGCCCACCCCGGGCTGTACCGCCTGCCCAAAGGGGAGCGCGTCTCGGCGGCCATCGCCGCCGCCGGCGGCCTGGCCCCCAACGCCGACCCGGATCGCCTTCCCGACCTGGCCCAGGTGCTGCGCGATGGCCAGCAGGTCAAGGTGCCGGCCCTGGGTGCGCCCTCGGCGGGATCGACCCGGGCCGCGAAGCTGGACCTCAACGCCGCCACCGTCCAGCAGCTGGCCACGGTGCCCGGCTTCACCCCGGAGTTCGCCCAGGCCGTGGTCGACTACCGGACGCAGTACGGGGGGTTCACCAGCGTCCGGGAGCTGGTGACCGTGCTCGACCTGAGCCCTGCCGACTTCGCTCGGGCGCGGCCCTACGTCCGGGTATGACGGGGGCGCTGGCCTGCCTTCTGGCCTGGTCGGCCGGGGTCACGATGGCGACGGTGCTGGCACCCGGAAGCCCTGGGCTGGGGATGGCCGCCCTGGCCGGCTCCGGCCTGGCGGTGGCGGCAGCGGCGGTGGTGCGGCCAGTGGCGATCGGGCTCGCCCTGCTCGCCGGGCTTCTGGGCGTGGCCCGGGCCGAGGCCGTCGGCGAGCCCGGAGCGGCCCGGGCCTGGGCGGAGCGGCTGGCCGGGTCCCCGGCGGTGGTGGCGGGAGAGGTGGCCGACGACGTCACCCAATCCGGGGGACGGTACCAGGTGATCGTCGCCCCCACCGAGGTGGCGACCGCCGGCGGGCGCTGGCCCGGGCGGGCGAGGGTCCTGGTCGAGCTGCGCCGGGACCCGGGGGTCACGGTCGGGGACCTGGTTCGGGCCTCGGGAGGGCTGCGGCTGCCGCGCGACGAGCCGGGGTTCGACCGCCGTGCCTACCTGCGAGAGCGGGGCGTCGAGCTGGAGATGACGGCCGCGCGTCTGACCCTCCTCCGCCACCAGGGCGGCCCGCGCGCGATCCCGGCCTGGCTGCGCGACCGCTACCAGGAGGCGATCGCCCGGCTGCTGCCGGCGCCCCAGGCCCAGCTCCTGGTGGGGGTGGTGCTCGGCATCCGGGCCGGGGTCCCGGCCGACCTGAAACAGGAGCTGACCAGCACCGGCCTCGTCCACCTCCTGGTGCTGAGCGGCCTCAAGGTGGCGGTGTTCGCCCGCCTGGCGATGGGCATGCTCCGGCCGCTGGGCCGCTTCGCTCCCGTCCCCGGCCTGCTCCTGATCGCCCTCTACGCCCTGGTGGGCGGTGCCACCCCGGCCTCGCTGCGGGCGGCGATCATGGGTGGCATCACCCTGCTGGCCGCCCACCTCGGCCGGCCCACGCACGTGTGGACCTCGCTGGCCTTCGCGGCCGCGGCCATGCTCGCCTGGCAGCCGGCGCTCGTCCTCGACGTCGGGTTCCAGCTTTCGTTCGTGGGCACCGCCGCCCTGGTGGTCCTGACCCCTGGGATCGAGCGCCGCCTACCCTGGCTGCCGTCCTGGCTCCGGGAGCCGTTCGCGGTGACCTGCGCCGCCCAGCTGGGCACGGTTCCCTTCTCGGTGGCCGGCTTCCGGGTGCTGCCCCTGATCGCGCCGCTAGCCAACGCCGCCGTGCTGCCCTTCCTCCCGCTGATGGTGGCGGCGGGTCTGCTGGTGGTGCCGCTGGCGGCCGTCCCAGCGCTGGGACGGCCGTTGGCGCTGCCACTGGTGGGGCTGCTCACCTACCTGGAGCAGGTCGCCCACCTCCTCTCCCGAGTGCCGGGGGGCGCGCTCTCCCTCCCCGGGTTCTCGCCCTGGAGCGGCGTGGCCTACTACCTGGCCCTGGGCTCCGCCCTGGCGACCCGGCGGGCCTCCGGGCCGGGGCGACGGACGGCGGTCGTCGTGGGGGTGGTGATCCCGACGCTGATCGGCGTCGCGGAGCTGGCCGGCTGGGCCAGGCCCTCGCCCTCGGTGGCGGTGATGGCGGTGGGCGAGGGGCAGGCGGTGCTGGTGAGCGGGCCCGGTGGCCGCGTGCTGGTGGACGGGGGACCCAGCCCCTCGAAGCTGACGGAGCGGCTCGGGGATCTCGTCCCACCCTGGCAGCGGCGGCTCTCGGCCCTGATCATCACGGCTCCGGGGCAAGGGCACGTGGGCGGCCTGACGGGCCTCGACGATCCTGCCGGGATGGTCGTCACCCCCGACGGCGGCCTCCCCGGCACGGCCTGGCGGGCGGTGGTGGGGGCACAGGTCGCGCGCGGCGCCAGGGTGGTGACGGTGCACGCCGGGGAGCAACTGGAGCTGGCCGGGCTGCGGTTCCAGATCCTGTTCCCGGATCCCCGCGCACCGGCGCTCGACGACCTGGCCTTCCGGGTGGTGGGCACGCGTGGGCGCGGCTTCTGCGACCTCTCCGATCTCGATCCCGAGGGCCAGGCCGCGGTGGCGGCCGAGCTCCGGGACGGATGCGACGACCTGCTGCTGCCGGACGGAGGTCGCAGCGCGCCCTCTCCGGTCCTGCTCGCGGCCGCCCGTCCCTCCCGTCTGCTGGCCTCCGACGGCGGCGGCCCGGTGGCGAGGGGGCTCCCGACCACGGAGGTGAGCCGTACCAGCCAGGAGGGCACGATCGTGGTCCCGTTGTGAGGCTCATCCTCCACTCCCGGGCCCCGACCCGAAGCGGCACCGGACCTTCGCCCGGCCGACGGCTCGCAGTACCCTGCTTCGGGTGACGAGCCGGCCGATCCTGCTGCTGCACGGTGACGAGCTCTTCCTGGTCGAGGACGAGGCCCGGCGAACGCTGCACGAATGGCGACGGGGCCTGGTCTCCGAACTCGGATACGAGTCACTGGACCCCTCGGGGGTGACCCCGGGCCGCCTCCGCGAGGCCATCCTGCAGGTGCCGTTCCTGGACCCCTACCGGGTGGTGGCCGTGCGCGGGATCACCGTGCGGGCGGCCGAGGGTCTGGCATCGGCGCTCTCCGAGGTTCCGGAGAGCACGCGTCTCTTGCTCACCGTCGCGGGCCGGCTGCCCGCAGGCAGTCGGCTGGCCAAGGCGGTGGCCGCGGTGGGCGGCACCGGCCGGCTCCATCAGCGTCCGCGCGGCCGTGCTCTGGGCGACTGGATCCGGGCGCGGGCCAGGGAATACGGGCTGCCGCCGCTGGTGGCGGCGGCGCTGGGACGGGTGACCGGGGCGGACCTGGGGATCATCGACGCGGAGCTGCGCAAGCTCGCCGCCTATCAGGCGGGGGGGTTCGCGCTGGATCAGCGCACGGTCGAGGAGCTGCTGGTGGTGGGCCGGCAAGAGGAGATCTTCCGGCTGACCGACCACCTGCTCCCCCGTCCCGACGCTGAAGCCTGGCGGTTGCTCCAGGATCTGCTCCAACGCGAGAAGCCGACCACCATCGCCTACGCCCTCGCCCGGCACCTGGCCACGGTCCTCGAGGTGCAGGCGTACCGGCGCCGCGGCCTGACGCTGGCCGAGGTGCAGTCGCGGATGCGGCAGCACGCCTACGTCGTCCAGAAGGCGTACGAGGCGGCCGGGACCGTCGACGCCGAGCGGCTGGAGGCCGGCCTGCGCGCCGTCCTGGCCTACGAGTGGGAGGTCAAGTCGGGGCAGATCGACCCGGCCTTGGGCCTGGAGGTGCTGCTGGCTCGGCTCTGAACGACGGGACCACGGTGGCGCCCGCCGGCGTCGCGGCGCCCGTCCCGGCCAGGGCCGCGGACTACCGCCTGGGGGCGGCGGACTCGGGGTTGCCGGGGCGGCGGGCCGCGTTGAGCCGCTTCATCAGGCGGGCCTTGCGTCGGGCGGCATTGTTGCGGTGGAGCACGCCCTTGGCCACCGCCCGGTCCAGGGCGGAGATGGCGGCGACGGCCAGGCTCTCCGCCTCCTCGGCGTCCTGGGCGAGCCCCCGCCGGAACTTGTTGATCCTGGTCTTGACGGCGGACCTGATGGAACGGTTGCGCAGCGCGCGCCTGAGGCTGCGCCGAGCTCGCTTCTTCGCGGACGGGGTGTTAGGCAGCGGTCGACCTCCAGCAGACGGTGGACCGGTTCGGATTCAGCACGAGGCTAGGATTATAGGCCACATGCCGGAATTCGAGCTC
>DASRBU010000197.1:0-2360 GCA_035653475.1 Candidatus Dormiibacterota bacterium
CCAGTCTAAATCTTGATTTACAGGAGCCGAGCGTATGGAGACGAAACCGCACGCCACCGGGACCGTGAAGGCAGGCGACGTCACCCGGAGGGTCGGCATCGAGCAGATGGAACGCCGGGGGGTGAACGTCGCCGAACTCCGTGAGAAGCTCATCGACGCCGCCGCCGCCGAGTTCACGACCTACTACTACTACACGATCCTCCGCAACTTCCTCGCCGGGCACGAGGACTACAAGGAGATCTGCGAGGACGCCCGGCTCGAGGACCGCGCCCACTTCGAGCTGATGGTGCCCCGCATCTACGAGCTGGGCGGCACCATCCCCTTCGACATCCGGGAATTCGCCGATCGCGCCTCCTGCCCCGACGCCTACCTGCCCAACACCGACAACGGCAAGCTGCGCTGGGGTCTCGACGGCCAGGATGCGACCAGCCCCGCCTCCGCTGCGGACATCCTGACCGTGCTGCTGGAGGCCGAGCGCTGCGCGATCCGGACCTGGAGCGAGGTCTGCGACCTGACGCTGGGCAAGGACCCACGTACCTACGAGCTGGCGATGCGGATCCTGAACGAGGAGATCGAGCACGAGGCCTGGTTCATCGAGCTCCTGAGCAAGGAGCGTGACGGGGTCTCCCGACCCTCGGGCCACTTCCGACGTGGCGAGCCGGGCGAGGCGCCGTTCAGCAAGAACCGTCCCTTCTACAACCCCTGAACGCGCAGCCGGATCGCCGCTACCGGGTGGAGCTTCGGCTCCCGGACGGTCGAGTGGCGGTGGTGCGGGCTGGCGCCGAGGAGTTCATCCTGGACGCGGCCCGCGCCGCCGGTCTCGATCTCCCCAGCCTGTGCGAGCAGGGCTGGTGCACGACCTGCGCATGTAGGATATTGACCGGAGAAGTTGACCAGTCGGCCTCGCGTCGTTTCTACGACGCCGACCGTGAGGCAGGCTTCGCGTTGATCTGCACTGGCCAGCCGCGCAGCGACCTCGTCCTGCTGACCCACCAGCACCCGGCCATGCGTGAGCACCGGATCGCCCGGCGGTTGCCGGTCCCGCGCGGGATCTCCGTCGACGGTCGCCGATCCCGGTGAGAGCGGTGGGTGAAGGCGACCTCCCCTTTCGGCTGACGCGACAGCGGCGCGCCATCCTGGAGGAGGTGCGGGCCGCCGGTGGCCACCCGCGGGCGGCGGACATCTTCATGCGGGTGCGCCGTCGTGAGCCGCGACTGGCCTACGCCACCGTCTACAACACCCTCCACCTGCTGGCGAGGCACGGCCTCATCCAGTCGTTCGACTTCGGGGAGGGGGCCAGCCGGTTCGACCCTCGGACCGACCGCCACGACCACCTGGCCTGTCGGAGCTGTGGCCGACTGGTGGACGTCGAGATCGACCTGGGCCGGGCCGCCCGGCACCTGCAGCGGGAGACGGGCTTTCGGGTCGAGGCGTACCACGTCGAGGTCCGGGGACTGTGTCCCGACTGCCAGGCACGTGAGCCGTAGGCACCCCGCCTGACCGGACGGGCGCCCGAGGCCTCCGGCAAGGGAGCGAGGGACACGTCCCTGGCCCGGCCGGGACGACCGCCGGCGCCGCCCGGCCTCGGCCCTCCGGTGCTGCTCGAGGCTCGCGCCGAGCGCCGCCGGCGCGCTATCCTGCCTCCGTTGTGCCCATGGGGGGTAGACGTGGGCCGCACGACGTCGGCGAGCGCCCTCTCGCCCGCCGAGGTGTTGAGGCGAGGAGGGACCCTTCTCATCCGGCTCGGTCGGGGAAGCGTCGCCGGTCGCGCCGGTGATCCGGCTGCCGGTGCTGGTGGAGGCGGTCTCGCTGGCCCTGGCCGGCAGCCTCCTGGCGACCGCCGTCCTGAGCGCGGTGGGAACCCGGGTGGTGCCCCTGATCGACGCCTACCTGCCCTTCCTGCAGCTGGGCAGCGCGGTGGGCACGGTCGGGCTGATCAGCCTGGCCACGCTGGGCAGCAGCGTGGCCGTCCTCGGAGTTTGCAGCGTGCTGATGAGGTTGCCGCGATGAGGAAGCCTTCGTACCTGGCCGCCGCCCTGGTGGCCGCCCTGGCCGGGGTGGCGCTCCCGGCCGCTCCGGCCCTGGCCGCAAGCCCGGCCCCCTCGGACTCGGTCTCGCAGCTGGAGCAGGAGCTGGCCCAGGACCAGGCCCGGCTGGCCCAGCTCAACAACCAGTTCGAGACCGCCAACGCCGCCCTGGACGCCCTCAACCGCAAGCTCCAGGCCGACCAGCAGCGCCAGGCGGAGCTGGACCGGCAGCTGGCCCAGCTGGCCCGGCTGGAGTACCAGCGCCCGGTCTTCACCCTGGGAGCGGTCCTGGGGGCGCACAGCCTGCAGCAGCTCCTCTCCAACCTGGCCCAG
>DASRBU010000198.1:0-3510 GCA_035653475.1 Candidatus Dormiibacterota bacterium
GCCCAGCGTCACCCGGTCCTCGCCCACCACCAGCGTGCGGCCGCCCAGCCGGACCAGGAGCCCGAGCAGCCCGGCCGGGGTGCGCACCACCAGCCGGCTGCGGGGGGTGAGCCGGAGCCGACGGCCGGGCAGGGGCAGCCCTGCCACCGGGTGCACGCCGTAGTCGACCCGACGGTGCAGCTCCGGCTCGGCCGCGCTCAGGGCAGCGTAGAGCGGGTAGCCGTGGTCGGCGGGCAGGCCCAGCCCGGTGAGCGGGAAGCTCAGGTCGAGGATGGGCTCCCGGTCGGCCGAGGGCGCGATCATGGTCGCTCCCCTCCCCCCTCGCCGGCCGGCGACCAGGTCCGGCCGGTGGCGGCCCCGACGCCTGGCTCCCGGCCGTGGAAGGGGGCTCCCCCACTGGCTCCGTCCATGGTGATCGTCCTCCTCGAGATCGCTCCTGCCCACTCCGCGGGCCGGCGCCGCCGAGCGCGGCCTGGCCCTCTGGATGGATATGGACGGCGAGGGCCCGCGTGTGACGCGCCGCGCGGCGCCGTTTCCGCACCGGTTCGGACAACGCACCAGCAGCCGCCGATCGCCGCGGTCGGCCCTCCGATGGGGCCTCCCCGGGCCGACGGCGTGCGCCGGTTCGCGGCCGGCCACGTCCGCTCCGTCCGCGTAGGCTGAGCCACGAGCGGGCCCGGACCAAGACGGGAGCGATCCGCCCCGATCCGCCCCGATCCGCCCCGAGGGCCTCGAGGCCCTCGGGGCGAGGTCGGTGGGCTCCCGGGGCGGCATCCGGGGCGCGGTCGGGACGCCCACGCCGAGCCTGCGGGGCGCGGCGAGGCGGCGGTGGCCGCTCGGGCCGCCGGTCGGGGCGGTGGCGCATGGCCGCCGGCGACGGCCGGGGCGGGGACGGCCGGCGCTCCGGGGCCGGACGCTGGCGAGGGCCGCGTGCGGTGAGGGCGGCGTCCCCGCCGCCGGGAGCCGCCCGTCGTGTGCGTCATTGTGACGGAGGAGGTCGCCGTGAGCAGCCTGCACCAGATGATGCGCCGACTGGAGCGGATCGAGGCCCTGGACCGGCTCACCGGACCCCTGGCCGGGATGGTCGGGCGGGCGGTGCGGCCTCGCCCGGTTCGCAACCTGCTGAGCGGAACCTACCTCGGGCATCCCCTGCACCCAGCGCTCACCGACCTGCCCATCGGGGCCTGGGCCATGGCCGCCCTGCTGGACGCCCTGGGCGGCCGGGATGCCGAGCCAGCCGCTGATTGCCTGGTCGCCGCCGGCGTGGCGGCGGCGGTGCCGACCGCGGCCTCCGGACTCAACGACTGGTCCGACACCGTCGGCCCGGAGAGCCGGGTGGGGTTGCTGCACGCCGCCGCCAACCTGGCCGCCCTCGGCCTCCACCTGGCCTCGCTGACGATGCGCCTGCGGGGGAATCGGCGGTGGGGCGTTCGGCTGGGACGCCTGGGGCTGGGGGCGTTGCTCGCCGCCAGCTACCTGGGCGGCCACCTCACCCTGGTCAGAGGGGTCAACGTCAACCGCACCGCCTGGGAGCCGAGGCCCCGGGAGTGGACGCCGGTGCTGGCCGAGGACGAGCTGGCCGACGGCCAGCACCGAGCCGTGGACGCGGGCGGGGTGAGGGTGCTGCTCCGCCGGGAGGGGGGCCGGCTGTTCGCGCTCTCCGCCACCTGCACCCACATGGGCGGTCCCCTCAACGAGGGGACGTTCAGCGACGGCTGCGTGACCTGCCCCTGGCACGGCAGCACCTTCCGGCTGGCCGACGGCGGCATCGTGCGGGGGCCGGCCAGCAGCCCTCAGCCTCGCTACCAGGCTCGGGTGCAGGCGGGGCAGATCGAGGTGCGGGCCGCCGGGTGAGGCGGCACCCTCGGCTGCGGGGGCGGCGCTCTCGTGGAGGGATCGGTGGCCGGCGCCGGCCCGCGCCCGACCTCGGCCGCCGGTGACGGCGTCAGACCGGGTCGTGGAGAGGCGGCCCGGACGGCCCCGTACCGGGCCATCACGTGGTCGCGCCAGCAGGTCGCGGCTCCGGCCCGGCCGCGCGCCGGGGCGTGTCATCCTGCATCTCGGCGATCGGTTTGGCGGCCGAAGCGCCGTGCCGCCGGTCGCGCCCCGGATCGGAGCGTTCGAGAGGAGGAGATCGCGTGGCGGAATCCATGTACCACCCGACGACACCGGAGCTGGCGGCCCGACGCAAGGAGCTGGCGCCGGAGATCCACGACGCCTTCCGCAACTTCAGCCGGGCCGTGTTCGCCGAGGGCGCGCTGCCCGAGAAGACCAAGCAGCTGATCGCGGTCGCGGTCGCCCACACCACCCAGTGCCCCTACTGCATCGACGGGCACACCCGGCTGGCCCGGCGCAAGGGCGCCACCCCGGAGGAGATCATGGAGGCGATCTGGGTGGCGGCCGAGATGCGGGCCGGCGGCGCCTACGCCCACGCCACCCTGGCCCTGCACGCCCTGAGCGAGGAGGGCTGAGGGGCGGCCGATCCAGGCGCGGATGGCGCCGCGCCGGCCCGGGCTAGCGCCGGCAGCGCCCGGCCGCGGCCGGGTGCGCGGCGCCGACGCGGGCGAGCCAGGCCCTCAGCTGCACCAGGTCTGCCCTCCCACAGCGAAAGCCGACGTGTCCATCGGGTCGGACCGCCACCAGCCCGGCGCCGGGTGCGCTGCTCAGGCGGTGCACGACCACCCGGGGACCGAGCACCTCCGCCCGGATCGGGGCCGCGTCGCGCTGCAACAGCACGTGCACGCCCGGCCCGGCCAGGAGGTCGTGCAGCCGGACCCGACGCCCGTCGCCGGTCACGACGGCGTCGGGCAACCGCTGGCCGGCCCGGGGGCCGGCGCCCAGGCCGGGCCTGCCCTCCACCGAGAGCGGGCTGCTGGGGTAGGCCACCCACAGCTGGGACAGGACCCGGACGCCCGCGGCCACCAGCCGGGGTCGGCTCAGCAGCGCCGGGATGGCGGGGGCGCCCAGGGGCGCGAGCACGCCACGCAGGAGGGAGGGGAGGGGGTGTGTCGAAGCCTCCCCCCAGAAGGCGACGTGGGTGAGGGCCAGGACCCGGCGGGCCACCGGCCGCCGCTCCAGGTCGTACGAGCCGAGCAAGGCCGCGGATGCGGTCCCGGAGGCGGCGAAGGCCAGCTTCCAGCCCAGGTTGGCGGCGTCCTGGATGCCGGTGTTCATCCCCTGTCCGGTGGCGGGCGAGTAGCTGTGGGCGGCGTCCCCGGCCAGGTAGAGCCGGCCCCGGCCGAAGCAGGTCGCGAGCCGGTGCTGGAGGCGGACCCGGCCCGACCACCTCAGCTCGACGATGCGCGCCTCCAGGCCGGCCTTGTCCAGGTGCTCCTGCAGGTCGGCGGTCGGCACCGAGGGGCCGGGCTGGCCGAAGGGCAGCCGGTCGGGCCCGGCGGCCCGGGTCAACAGCAGTCGCCAGGTGGCTCGCTCGCCCTGGGGGAAGGCGAGCAGCAGCCCCCGTCGCCCCACCACGGCGTGGGTGATGCCCGGTTCCAGGCCGGCCAGCTC
>DASRBU010000199.1:0-10281 GCA_035653475.1 Candidatus Dormiibacterota bacterium
GGCAGCACCGCCTCCGCCAGCCGG
The DNA here is from genome assembly GCA_035653475.1 of Candidatus Dormiibacterota bacterium. Lineage (GTDB taxonomy): Bacteria > Chloroflexota > Dormibacteria > Dormibacterales > Dormibacteraceae > CADDZO01. The sequence goes on from DASRBU010000199.1 coordinate 25, forward strand.
CAGTGCTCCTTCTCCCGGCCGCGGGCCACGTAGACGCCGCGGACGCCCAGCTCGCTGGCCGGGACGATGTCGTGGAACATGCTGGCGGCGACGTGCACCCAGCGGTCGGCGGTAGCGCCGGTGAGCTCCTGGAAGCGCAGCAGGTGGCCGGGGTGGGGCTTGTAGGAGCGTACGTCCTCGGCGGTCACGATCAGGTCGATCTCGACCGGGATGTGCCGCAAGGTGCCCGCGATCAGATCGTTGTCCACGTTGGAGAGGATGGCCAGCTTCCAGCCGGTGCGGCGAAGCCCCTCCAGCGCCGGGACCACGTCCGGGAACACCGGCCAGTCGGGCAGGGTCCGACCCAGGACGTCCTCGTCCCCCGGGGCCAGCGCCACCTCGGCCTCCGCGGCGGCGCGGCTCAGCGTCTCCCGCATGATCTCGCGGTAGCGCTTGAAGGCGCCGGGCTCCGCCTGCACCCGGGGCTCCAGGCCGTGGTACCTGGCCAGCAGCTCCTGGCCGTGGCCCGGGGCCACCGACTCGATCGCGCTCAGGATGCCGGTGTCCCAGTCGACGAGGGTGCCGTAGCAATCGAAAGTCGCCCACCGGTCGTAGCTCACACGCGGATCGTAGCGATCTCGAGCCGCACCGGCGGCCGCCCGATTCGACATCGTGATCGATGGTCACCGCCCGCGTCGGGGCGGCTACCGGGAGCCGCCCGCGCCGGGGAGAGGTCCCGACCGGCCCACCGCCGGCGGCGCGGGCGACCCCGACGGTGAAGCCGGCCCCTCAGGACCGGACCAGGAGCGGCGAGGGTGCCGCAGCCCTGGCCACGAAGGCGGCGAACAGCCGGCCCGCCCACGCCCAGGCCATGAGCTCCTCGGGATGGCACTGGACGGTGAGGACCTGGCCGTCCTCCGACTCCAGCCCCTCCACGATCCCGTCGGGGCTGGTGGCGCTGACCACCAGGCCGGGGGCGATGCGGCGCACGGCCTGGTGGTGGAAGCTGTTGACCTCCACCTCGACCTCGCCGATGGCCCGATGCAACCAGGTGCCGGGCTCGATCCTGACCCGGTGCACGAGGGCATCCCGGCCGCGGTCAACGGGGGTGGCGTGCTCCACCTCGGAGGCCCCATCGGCACGGATGTCCTGCCACAGGGAACCGCCCAGGGCGACGTTCACCACCTGATGACCCCGACAGATGCCCAGCACCGGCAGACCGCGGTCGATCGCCGCCCGCACCAACGGCAGCTCGAGCGCGTCCAGGTCCTCGTCCACCTCCCCCAGGCACGGTCGTGGCTCCTCCCCGTAGCGAGCGGGATGGACGTCCACCCCGCCCGGGAAGAGCAGACCGTCCACCCGCTCGAGCAGGGAGGTCAGCATCTCCTCCGGGCTGGGAGGGAGCAGCAACACCGCCGCCCCGGCCTGCTGGAGGGCGTTCACGTAGGCGCGGTTGATGGCCAGCTTCGCCGGCTTCGTCTGAGCGGTCCCAACCGGCACGCCGATCACGGGCCGTGCGTTCGTCATCTCGGGGACCAGCTTACCGGCGGCCGCCCGGCCGGCCAACGGCGCCGACCGGAGCGCCGCACCGACCGCCGGGCAGGGTAAGCTCGGGACGTGAGGTCGTCGCGGTCGGCCAGGCGGGCCGTGGTCGCGCTCGGCATCGTCACCGCGGTGGGCATGTTCTTGGTCCTGGTCATGGGGGCGACCGTGACCTCGACCGGCTCGGCCACCGGCTGCGGGCGCGACTGGCCCCTGTGCCGGGGGCAGTTCATCCCCCAGTTCGCGGTCGCGACCGCGATCGAGTTCAGCCATCGCGCGGTCACGGGGGTGGAGGGCCTCCTGGTGGTGGCCTTTGCGGCCGCCCTGCTCTGGCTCCACCGCGGCCGGCGTCCGGCACTGGCCCTGGCCGCCCTCATGGTCGGGTTCCTCCTCCTCCAGGCCGGCATGGGCGCCTGGGCCGTGGTGCAGCCACAGGACCCGCTGGTGCTGGCCCTCCACTTCGGCATTTCGCTGGTCGCCCTGGCCTCCACCGCGCTGGCGGCGGCGTACGCGGGCCGGGCCGAGGAGATCGGCACCGTTCCCCCGATCCCGGTGGGTCTCAGGGCCGCGACCTGGGGCTTCCTCGCCTATGTCTACCTGCTGGTGTACAGCGGGGCCGCCATCCGCCACCTGGGCCTCGGCCCCGCCTGCCCGGGGTGGCCACTGTGCTCGGCGACCGGCACCACCACCGCCCAGGCGCTGGCCGTCAACCTCGCCCACCGGTCGGCGGCCGGCCTCGCCGTCCTGATGGCGGCGGCCCTGCTGCTGGCGTACGCGCGCTCGGCGGGGTATCGGCGCGACCTGGTCACGGCCGGTGCGCTGCTCGTGGCCGCCCTCCTCACCCAGGGAGCGGCCGGAGCCTATCTGGTCTTGTCCCGCTGGGATCTCTTCGGCGAGCTGCTGCACGCCGCCGTGACCGGCGTGGTCTTCACCGTGGCCGCCTACCTGTGCCTGCGCGTCACCCTCCAGGCGCCGGTGGACGCGGCATCGATGGTCGACGAGGGACGCGCTCGGCGCGACCGGCTCGAGCTCCCCGTCCGGAGCCGGTAACGGCCGGGATCGTCGCCCAACGCCCGTCTGCGCTATAGTTAGCTCCGGCTAATTGCAAGATTAGCCGGAGCTATCTCGATGGTGCAGAGGGGTCGAGAATCGTCGTGGGACTGACCAGCACCGCCGTGATCGGAGCCCTGGCGGGCTTCACGGTCTTCTTGGGGCTGCCGGTCGCCCGCCTGCGCGGTCTCTCCTCCAGCCGCCAGGGATTCCTGAACGCGATCGCGACCGGCGTCCTGATCTTCCTGCTGGTCGAGATCCTCGGCCACGCCAACGAGACCGTCGAGGACGCGCTCCCCTCTCTCCACCGGGGGCGCCCCGGGGAGTTCGCGCTCCTGGCCGGCGTCTACGTGCTGGGCGTCGCCGTCGGCCTGCTCGGTCTGGTCCGGTTCAATCGGGCCCTTCGCCGCCGCCTCGAGCGCGGGCGCGAGGGACCCGGGGCCGCGTCCGCGTATCCGGTGGTCGCCTCCTCCCCGCGCACGCTGGCCCTCATGATCGCGGCCGGCCTCGGGCTCCACAACCTCAGCGAGGGGCTGGCCATCGGCCAGTCAGCGGCCATGGGCGCGCTCTCGCTGACCGGGCTTTTGGCGGTCGGTTTCGGTCTCCACAACGTCACCGAGGGATTCGGGATGGCGGCCCCGATGGCGAGCGACGACCCGCCCAGCTGGGGCTTCATCGGCGCCCTCGGCCTGGTGGCGGGGGGGCCGACCCTGGTCGGCACGCTCATCGGCCGCGAGGTCACGGCCGACTGGGCCTTCGTGCTCTTCCTCGCCCTCGCCGCCGGGGCCCTGATCTACGTGATCGGCGAGATGCTGGCCGTCTGCCGCCGGCTCAACCATCCCAGCCCGCTCGCAGGCGGCCTCCTGCTCGGCTTCCTCCTCGCCTTCGCCACCGAGCTGGTGCTCGGCCTGGCCGGCGGCTGAGGACCGGCTCAGTCCCGCTCGTAGAAGGCACGACGCCGGCCCGTGATCAGGACCCCGAGCTCGGCGCCGACCACCCCGAAGCGCTGCAGCGTATGCCGGATCACCTCGACCCCGGCCTCGAACTCCGGCTGCACCACCTCGTTGGCGCCGGCCCGGTGCAGGCGGCCGACCTGCTCGGCGTCGCGCGCCCGGGCGATCACGTCGAGCCGTGGGTTCAGCTCCCGGGCGACACGGACCATGGCCTCCACCTCGGCGGGGTTGGGGACCAGCGCCGCCAGCAACCGGGCCCGGTCCAGCCTCGCGTGCTCCAGCACCCCCGGGTTGGACGCGTCCCCGTAGACCACCGGCACGCCCTCAGCCCGCAGCCGGCCCACCACCTCCGGGTCGTACTCGATGACCAGGTGGGGCAGGCCTCGCCGGCGGAGCGTCTCCACCAGCTCCCGGCCCACCCGCCCGCAGCCGGCGACCACGACGTGTCGCCGGAGCCCGACCGCGCGCGGGTCCGGCTCGGCCGGATCCTCGAAGCGGGCCCCGAGGCGGGGCAGGTGACGGAGGACCCAGAGCAAGCCGGGCCCGGCCCGCAGGACGAAGGGGAAGAGGATCACGCTGGTCAAGGCGGTGGCCAGGACCAGGTCGAAGAACAGCCGGGGCACGGCCCCGGCGCCGACGCCCACCTGGGCCACCACGAAGGAGAACTCGCCCACCTGGCCGACGGCGAGCCCGGCCATGATCGCGACCCTGCCCGACAGCCCGAGCGCCAGCAGCGCCACCGCCACCACCAGGAGCTTGCCCAGGATCACGGCCGCGGTCAGGAGCGCGATGGTCGAGGCGTGGGCGAGCAGCACGGCGGGGTCGACCAGCATGCCCAGGGAGAGGAAGAAGAGCGAGGCGAAGAGGTCCCGGAAGGGCAGGGTCACGGCCACCACCTGGGCCCGGAACTCCGACTCCGCCACCACCAGCCCGGCCAGGAAGGCCCCGAAGGCAAGCGAGAGGCCGATGGCCTGGGCGGCGAGGGAGGTCCCGAGCACGAGCACGACCACTCCCAGCAGGAACAGCTCCCGGGAGCGGGCCCGGGCCACGTGGGCCAGGACCCAGGGCACCACGCGATCCCCCAGCACGTAGGCGCCGACCACCAGCCCCGCCGCCTGGCCGGCGATCAGGGGCAGGCGCCAGCCGATCTCACCGCCCTGGGCGGAGGCGGGGAGCGCCACCACCATGGGGATGGCGGCGAGGTCCTGCACGATCAGGACGCCGAGCGCGGCGCGGCCGTGCAGGCTCTCCAGCTCCCCCCGGCCCTCCAGGACCTTGAGCGCGACGACCGTGCTGGAGAGCGAGAGCATCGCGCCCAGGAAGAGGCCCTGGAGCCCCGGCGCGCCCAGCAGCCGGCCCAGGGCGGGGCCGAGCGCGGTCAGGAACAGGATCTCGGCCAGGCCGGCGACCAGGGCCACACGGCCCAGACGACGTAGCTCGGTACGCGAGAGCTCCGCCCCGACCACGAACATCAGGAACGCCACCCCGATCTCGGCCAGCAGCTCGATGGCGCCCGGTCGCAGCCGCAGGCCGGGGGTGAACGGCCCGACGGCGACGCCCGCCAGCACGTAGCCGACGACCACCGGCAGGCCGATCCGCTGGGCCACCACCCCGCCCAGGAAAGCGGCGAGCAGCGCCAGCACCAGATCCAGGAACACGCCCGTGCTCATCGGCACCCAGGCTACGTTCACCCCGCTCGGCGCCCTCAGGGGAAACGGCGATCACCGCCGGGCCCACGGATCGCCTCCGGCCGTCTTCGTTCGCGGCCGAGGCGATCACCCCGGCGTCGATCGGGAGGTGGGGTGGAGGACGGCGTTGAGCTCGGCGCCCAGCATCGTGATCACCCCCAGGAGGTAGAAGAAGGCGAGCAGCACGAAGAGCAGGGCGAAGCCCCGCCCGTACTGGTTGATCTCCCGGTTGAGGCGCACGTAGAGGGGGAAGAGCTGGGTGAGCAGCTCGAAGGCCACGCCGGCGAGGAGCGCGCCCGGCCAGACCTGGGCCGGCCGCTGGCGGCGGTTGGGCACCACGAAGTAGATGGCGAAGAAGAGCACGAAGCCGGAGACGACGCCCACCACGACCTGGAGCGCCTCCGCCCCGGTGGGCAGCCACGGGGGCGTCCCGGCGATCCCACCGATCTGGCGCAGCAGGGCCAGGAGCACCGAGGTGCCGGCCCCCACCAGCACCAGCACGGTGAAGAGGCCCATCATGGCCAGCGACATCAGCTTCTGGCGCAGGAAGTCCCGCCCCGGGGTGCCGAAGACGGCCTGGAAGGCGCGCTCCATGGAGCCGAAGAGGCCGGAGGCGGTCCAGAGGAACCCGACCAGGGCCAGGAGCCCGAAGATCCCGGTCGACTCCTGCACCCCCTCGATGGCCTGGAGCGCCTCGTCCCGGGCGCCGCCGGCGGGGAGGACCTGGAGCACCAGCTGGTAGACCGCCTGGCGCCCGACCCCGGCCAGCGAGAGCATCTCGCCGCCGATCGCGGCCAAGGCCAGCGTGATCGGGAAGATGGCCACCAGCCCGTTCCACGCGATCACGACCGCATGACTGCCGCCTCCGTCGGCGCCGAACTTCCGCAGCACCCGGAGGGGCAGGCTGGCCCAGATCCACCCCGGCAGCCGCCTCATCGCGGGTATCCACCCCCATGCAAGCACTCGGGCGCGCCGCCGGCCGAGGCGCAATCCGGCCAGGCCCCGGTCCGGGAACGGCGATCGAGGCTCAGGGTCGCCTGAGCACATCCAGCCCGGCCCACCGGCGTCGCCACTCCTCCTGGGCCTCCTCGACCTCCACGGCGCGGAACCGCAGCCGGTCGCCGGGCAGCAGTTGGGCGGCCACCGGCAGATCGGCCCGCGCCACCCCGAGCACCACCGGATAGCCCCCCGCCGTCTGGTGGTCGGCCATGAGCAGGATGGGCTGGCCCGACGGGGGCAGCTGGACGCACCCGGCGGCCAGCCCGAAGGAGACCATCTCCCCCCCGCCGATGGGCAGCTCCGGACCCTCCAGGCGGTACCCCATCCGGTCGGCGTCGCGGCTCACCGTCCAGGACGCGGCCAGGAGCCGCTCACGGGCCGCGGGCGGGAGCAGGTCGAGGTGGGGGCCGGGGATCGCCGCCAGCACCGGCCGGCAGGAGTACGGCGGCCGGGCGACCTCCGGCAGCTCGCGCCCCGCCACCACCGGCCGGGGCGGTGGGTTCGCGGCCAGCACGTCACCGGCCTTGAGGGAGCGGCCGTGGAGCCCGCCCTTCCCCACCAGGAGGTAGGTCGAGGCCGACCCCAACCAACGCTCGCCCACCAGCCCCCCGGCCACGGCCACGTAGGCCCGCGCCCCCCAGCGCCGCGCGGTGAGGGCCAGACGATCGCCCTCGGCCAGGAACAGGCCGGTCCAACCGGGGACCGGGCGGCCGTTCAACTCGGCGCCGAAGTCGGCCCCGGTCACCGCCACCACGCAACCGCGCATGGCCACCAGCACCGGGCCGGCCAGCGCGCACTCCAGGGCCGGCGCGTCCTCGGGATTCCCCACCAGCAGGTTGGCGGCGGCCAGAGCGAAGGCGTCGACGGCGCCGCCCGGGGGGACGCCGGCCGCCCGGCGGCCGGGCCGGCCCAGGTCCTGGATGGTGCAGAGCGTGCCCGGCCGCTCCACCCGGAGGACCGGCCGGGACGCTTCCCCGGTTCGGCTCCCTTCCGCGCTCACGGGGCCGGCAGGGGGAAGAACTTGACCCGGTCGCCGGTGCGGAGCAGGCAGGGAGGGTCCGATTCGGGCAGGAACAGCTTCATCGTGGTGCGGCCGATGAGGTGCCAGCCCCCCGGCGTGGGCAGGGTGTAGATGCCCGTCTGGGCGCCGGCGATGGCCACCGACCCCGGCGGCACGTGGGTCCGGGGCACGCGCCTGCGGGGCAGGCGCAGGCGTTCGGGCAACGGTCCCAGGTACGCCCATCCCGGGGCGAAGCCGATCATGAAGCAACGATAGGTGGGCCGGGTGTGCAGCTCCACCACCTCCTCCACCGTGAGCCCCAGCTCCGAGGTCACGTACTCGAGGTCGGGACCGTCGTAGACGACGGGGATGCGGTGGAGCCGCCCGCCGGGCGAGCGCGCCGGGACGGTCCGCGCCAGCCGCTCCACGGCTGCCGCCAGCGCACGATAACCGGTCCGCTCGGGATCGTAGTGCACCGCCACGCTGGCGTAGCCGGGCACCGCTTCCCTCACTTCCCGACGCCGCGCCAGCGCCGCCGCCAGCGCCAGCGCTCGGGCGTTGAGCCGGGGATCGATCCGGTCCCCGAGCTCGACCAGCAGGGCCGCGTCCCCCAGCGGTGCGATGCGCAGACCCGGGTCGGGCGTCCGGCGGGGCCGGGGGCGGGCCGTCGCCATCAGCCCCTCAGCTCCCCGACCAGGTAGAGGGAGCCGCAGACCAGCACCCAGCCCTCCTCGCCCACCGCCTCCCGGGCCGCGGCCAGGGCGGAGGCGGGCTCGTCCGCCTCCCGGGCCGGCGCCGACGCGCCCAGGTCCCGCCAGGCGGCCCGGAGCGCCGCCGGACCCAGGGCGCGATCGCCAGCGCCGGCCGCCCGGGTGAAGACCACCAGTTCGGGCTCCAGTCCCCGGAGCCCCCGCAGGATGTCGACCACGTCCTTGTCCGCCATCACCCCGAAGACCACCGCCGGTCGCTCCTCGCCCAGCAGCTCGCGCACCGAGGCCACCAGGCGCCGCATCCCTTCCGGGTTGTGGGCGCCATCCATGAGCAGGCGCTCGCCCACCCGCTCCAGCCGCCCCGGCCAGGCGGCCGAGGCCAGTCCGGCCCGGACCGCCGCCGGCGTGGCGTCGCCCATGGCGTGGGCCGCGGCCACCGCCAGGGCCGCGTTCTCGGGCTGGAAGCCGCCCAGCATGCGGATCTCGAGGCCGCGATAGGAGAAGCCCGGCCCGCACAGATCCAGCTCGCTCCCCCCCCAACCTCGACCGCGCGCCTCCAGCTCGATCTCACGGCCGAGACGCCACAGCGCCGCCGCCCCGACCCGGTCCGCGAACCGCTCCACCACCTCCAGGGCGGTCCCGGTGGCGCCCGTGATGACCACGTTCCCGGGCTTGATGATCCCGGCCTTCTCGGCCGCGATCTGCTCCACCGTGTCACCGAGGTGGCGGCGGTGGTCGAGGCTCACGTTGGTGACCACGGCCAGGCCCAGGTCGAGGACGTTGGTGGCGTCCAGCCGCCCTCCCATCCCGACCTCGATCACCAGGCGATCGGAGCGCGGGCAGAGCCAGTCGAGGGCCAGCGCGATCAGCAGCTCGAACTCGGTCGGCTCGCCCAGGGCGGCGATCACCGGCTCCAGCCGTGGCCGCAGACGGTCGACGGCGGCGGCGAACTCCGCCTCCGAGATCGGCCGACTCCCGAGCTGCACCCGCTCCGTGTACGAGCGCAGGTGGGGGCTGGGCGTGGTCCCCACCCGCAGCCCCCGCTCCCTCAGGATGGCCTCCAGGAAGGCGGCGGTCGAGCCCTTGCCGTTGGTGCCCGCGATCAGGGCCCCGCGACGCCCCAGGTGCGGGTCGCCCAGCTCGGCCAGGATGGCCCGGATGCGGTCCAGCCCGAGCTTCACCCCGAACCGGCCCAGGCCGGTGACGTAGGCCAGCGCCCGCTCGTAGCTCAGCCCGGCCGGCGCGCTTCCTCGGCTCGACACGTGTTCGCCATGAGCATGGCACGGGTGACCGGCCCCACCCCGCCCGGCACCGGGCTGAGCCAGCCCGCCACCTCGGCCACGGCCGGGTCGACGTCGCCGCCCAGACGGCCGTCGTCGCGGCGGTTGACCCCCACGTCGATCACGGCCGCCCCCGGCCTGACCCAGTCGGCCCGGATCAGGCCCAGGCGCCCGACCGCGGCCACCAGGATGTCGGCCTCGCGGCAGACCGCGGGCAGATCCACCGTCCGCGTGTGGCACACGGTCACGGTCGCATGTCGCTGCAGGAGCAGCAGCGTTACCGGCTTGCCCACGATGTTGCTGCGGCCCACCACCACCGCCCGCCGGCCCTCGATCGGCACCTCGTACTCGTCTAGCATCCGGATGATGCCGGCCGGGGTGCAGGCGACCAGGCCCGGCTGACCGAGCAGGAGCCGTCCGGCGTTGAGGGGGTGGAACCCGTCCACGTCCTTGGTCGGGTCGACCGCCGCCACCACCGCCTCCACCTCGACCTGTGGCGGCAACGGCTGCTGGACCAGGATGCCGCTCACCTCCGGGTCCCGGTTGAGCGACTCGACCAGCGCCACCACCTCGGCGGTGGTGGCGCTGGCCGGCAGGCGGTGGTCGGAGGTGCCGATGCCCACGCGCTCCGCCTCCCGGCGCTTGAGCCGCACGTAGGTCTCCGAGGCAGGGTTCTGCCCGACCAGGACCGCCGCCAGGTGGGGCCGGGGCAGGCCGGCCCCGACCCGGGCCTCGACCCGGGCGGCCACCTCGGCCAGCACCCCGGCGGCGACCCGATCCCCGTCGATCCGGATCGCGCTCACGCCGCCCCCACCCGCCGTTCGGCCGTTACCCCGCGACGGCTCACGTCAGCCCCAGCTCCCGACGGGCCACCTCGGCCGCCCGCCGCATCGCCAGGCCCGGGTCGCCGCCCAGCCGACGGCAGTCCTCGTACTCCGGGGCCACGTCGACCGGGCGTCCCTCCAGCTCCTTCACCTTGACCCGCACCCGACCCATCCCCGTCTCCACCTCCAGGAAGCGCCGCCCGGCCAGCAGGCGCGAGGCGGTGCTGACCCG
>DASRBU010000200.1:0-3839 GCA_035653475.1 Candidatus Dormiibacterota bacterium
GTAGTACTCGTGGATGATCGGTCCCCACCATTCGATCATCCGCCGCTTGACCTCGGGCGGAGATGGAGCAGCGCCGTGGACGACATGACGGAGCGAGCTCAGGTCGTGACGGTGGCGAACCTCGTCGGGCAAGGCGAGCAAGCGCACGAACATGGTGGGGACCATCAGCAGGTTGGTGACGCGATAGCGCTCGATGAGCTGGAGCAGAGCGGCTGGATCGAAACGCCGCATCATCACCAGCGTCCCGCCGGCGAGCAGCGAAGACGTCGCATGCACGAAGGGCGCCGAATGGTAGAGCGGAGCCACGATGACGGTGCTGCCGCCGGGGACCACCCCGTACACCCGGCGGATGGTTGCACCGTAGAGTTCGGCCTGGGCGGCGCTTCGTGGGAGACGCCGGATGCCCTTTGGGCGTCCCGTCGTCCCCGAGCTGTAGATGAGCGTGGCGGCACCAGGCGTGATCTCGCCCTCCGCCGGCTGCGCCTGCGCGAGCGCGGCGTCCCACGTGCGGCCGAGCTCGTACCTCGGCCGTCCGGCCACGGCCGCGGCGAACCGGACCATGTGCTCGGTCTCTCCGATCACGGCGGCCGCCCGGCAGTCGTCGATGAGATAGGCGACCTCGTCTTCTCGGAGGTGCCAGTTGACCGGCACGGCGACCGCACCGAGAACGCTGGTGGCGACCCAGGCCTCGAAGAACCCGGGGTCGTTGCCGACGAGGAGCGCGACCGCATCGCCCTTTCGTACCCCGGCCGCGGCGAGCACCGCGGCTCCGCGCCGTCCCCGGTCCAGGATTCGCTCGATCGGGATCCGTTGGGTGCCGGCGATAACGACGCCGTGCGGCGGCGTCTTCACCGGTCTGTCAGGGGTTCGACACCGTTGCTCAGCTGCCGGGCCTCCTCATCGAGCCGGGTGTGACATTCACGATCGAGCCGCTCGAGGTCTCCGCAGCCCCTTCCTGCGCGAGCCGGTTCGATGCCAACGGTTGGGCCCGTGATAGCGAAGGCCGAGTGCACAGGCGTGGTCCCCGAGGCGAGCTGGGACGCCTGGCCCCGGGCGAGGTGCCCGAGGAACGCCAGAGGCCACCGCCGCCAGGCTACGCCGCAGCAGACGGCCGGTCCATTGAGGCAATAGGCCGGATGAATCCCCGTCATCCGCCTCACGGCCTTGCCGCATCTCGTCCCGAAGCTCCATAATCCGGTTCTATCATTGAAATGATTAAAATTCAAGGTCGAGGCTGTGCCTGAAGCCGTCATCGTCACCGCGGCCCGGACCCCGATCGGGCGGGCCTTCAAGGGATCACTGATCTCGGTTCGCCCCGACGACATGGCGGCGTTCGTCGTCCGCCAGGTCCTGGATCGCTTGCCCGAGCTCGATCCGGCCGAGGTGGAGGATGTCTACGTCGGGGCCGCGATCGGGGCCTCCGAGCAGGGGTACAACCTCGGCCGGGCCGTGGCCCTTCTCGCCGGCCTGCCGGACTCCGTGCCCGGGGCCACCGTGAACCGCATGTGCGCCTCGAGCCTCCAAGCGATCCGGATGGCCGCCCACGCGATCACCGCCGGCGAGGGGGAGGTGTTCATCGCGGCGGGGGTCGAGAGCGTCACTCGCACCGCCTCGGCCGGCTTCAAGCTCAAGGATGCAAACCCCCGGTTCGTGGACGAGGGGCGCGACGACTTCGTCAGTCACTACTACCTGGCCATGGGACTGACCGCTGAGAACGTCGCCGATCGCTACGGCGTGACCCGCGAGGCGATGGACGTATACGCCAAGCTCAGCCAGGACCGTGCGGTCGCCGCGCAGGCGGCCGGCGTCTTCGACCGCGAGATCGTCCCCTACCCACTCGCCGACGGCACTGTGGTGAGCAAGGACGACGGCCCGCGGCCGGGAACCACGCTTGAGAAGCTGTTGCAGATCCAACCAGCCTTCAGGCCCGACGGCCGGGTGACAGCGGGCAATGCCTGCCCGCTCAACGACGGGGCAGCCGCTGTCGTGCTGATGTCCGACCGGCGTGCCGCCGAGCTGGGGATCGAGCCGCTGGCGCGGATCCTGGCCTCGGCCGCCTCCGGCGTTGCGCCCGAGGTAATGGGCATGGGGCCGGTCGAGGCCGTACGCAAGGCACTGCGGCGAGCGGGTATGACGATCAGGGACGTGGACGTGGTCGAGCTCAACGAGGCCTTCGCCGCACAGGTTCTGCCCGTCTGCGACGAGCTCGGGATCGACATGGAGCGTCAGCTGAACCCACACGGCGGCGCCATCGCCCTCGGCCATCCCTTCGGCATGACAGGGGCCCGCATCATGACCACCCTGCTCAACGGCCTCCAGACCCTGGACGGTGCCATCGGATTGGAGACGATGTGCGTCGGCGGGGGCCAGGGGATGGCAATGATCGTCGAGCGGCTGGGAGGACGATGGCGGTGAGCGACGGTCGCGTCCCGATGGCGAGGCCGTTGCCGAACGGGCATCGGTCGGCCGGCCATCGCCTCGAAGGACCGCCGGCTTCGTGTCGGCAGACGAGTCGTTGGCGGCGCCTCCGCCCCCGGCCGCACCACCACCGCCATGACGACGCGAGGACGACCGGCTCCATCGGAGGCACCCGTCGGTCGGGGTGCGCCCCGGGCTCCCGGGCCGGCTGAGGCTCCGTTCCGTGCCGCGCCGACCAGGAGAAGGGCCGGCGAGGGCGGAGAATGTGCTCAACCTGCTCATCCGCCAGTCGGCGAGGATGCGGAACGCCCATGTCGAGCACCAGCTGCGCAACCGGACCGAGATCCGGCCGTACAAGCTCTGAGCGCGTCCGCTGGTCCACATCCTGCTGGCACGCGAGCCGAGAGGCCATGTCCTGTCGCCTACGAATGGTGGCAGAAGGCGTGTCCCCTCCGCCCATTCCACGAGCACGGCGGCGGAAGGGGAGGGGCGAGTGAGTGGTGAGCCGGAACGGCGGGGGGTTCGGGCATCTTCGATGACAGTAAGACGGCGAGCATCACCTACCGGTGCGGGCGTCGGTCAGGTCGACGGGCTCGCCGTGGTGCAGGAGCCCGAGGGCGAGCTGCCCGACCTGCTCCGGACCAAGGTCCGCGCCGCGGAGCTCCACCGCGACCCCTACTGGAGGGCCGATGGCCGGCCGGGCCCCGGAAGCTGACCGCTCGGCGGTCACCTGCGTGCGCCCGAACCGGCCGGACCCATCCCAGCCGTGCTCGTCGGCCGGGCGCTCAGCCCTTGAGGCATGGTGCCAAGGCCTGGGGCTGAGCCGCCTGCGATCGCGCGGTGTCGGAAGCGTTTGCCGATCGGGAGCCGGTGACTCGGTGCCGGAGATCGCGTCGCACGCGGGCCCTCGCCGTCCATATCCACCGTCCATATCCGTCCAGAGGGCCAGGCGGCGCTCAGCGGCGCCGGCCCGCGGAGTGGGCAGGAGCGATCTCGAGGAGGACGATCACCATGGACGGAGCCAGTGGGGGAGCCCCCTTCCACGGCCGGGAGCCGGGCGTCGGGGCCGCCACCGGCCGGGCCTGGTCGCCGGCCGGCGAGGGGGGAGGGGAGCGACCATGATCGCGCCCTCGGCCGACCGGGAGCCCATCCTCGACCTGAGCTTCCCGCTCACCGGGCTGGGCCTGCCCGCCGACCACGGCTACCCGCTCTACGCCGCCCTGAGCGCGGCCGAGCCGGAGCTGCACCGTCGGGTCGACTACGGCGTGCACCCGGTGGCGGGGCTGCCCCTGCCCGGCCGTCGGCTCCGGCTCACCCCCCGCAGCCGGCTGGTGGTGCGCACCCCGGCCGGGCTGCTCGGGCTCCTGGTCCGGCTGGGCGGCCGCACGCTGGTGGTGGGCGAGGACCGGGTGACGCTGGGC
>DASRBU010000201.1:0-2371 GCA_035653475.1 Candidatus Dormiibacterota bacterium
CTACAACCGGGTGGCGCTGCCCCGCTTCCTGCGCGGTCAGGTCCGCGAGGAGAAGGTGATGATGCGGACGCTCGAGGACTACGAGCGTCAGGGCATCGAGCTGCACCTCTCGACCTGGGCCACCGAGATCGACGTGCGCGAGAAGAAGGTGCGCACCAATCGGGAGCAGGAGTTCCGCTACGACGCCCTGCTCATCGCCACCGGCGGTCGCCCCAAGCCACCGCCCTGGCCGGGCAGCGAGGAGATCGGGCACGTCTACTCCTTCCAGACCCTGGACGACACCAAGGCCATCATCGAGCAGGCCGACCGCTCGCGGAACGTGCTGGTCATGGGCGGCAGCTTCATCGCCTACGAGCTGGCCGAAGGGATCGCCTACCGGGGTCGGGCCAGGGTGACCTGGCTGATGCGTGGGCCCTGGTTCCTGCGCTACGTGCTCGACGCCGAGGGGGGCCAGCTCTGTCACCGCCTCGGTGAGGAGGCCGGGGTCGAGTTCATCTGCCAGGACGAGATCGCCCGGCTCTCCCGGAGCGACGGCCGCTACCGGGGGGAGACGGTCTGCGGCCGTCGGGTGGAGTTCGACATGCTCGCCTACGGGGTCGGGCTCGACTACTACGTCGAGCCGGCACGGGGGACCGGGATCGAGATCCGGCGCGGCCTGGTCACCGACTCCCGGCTGCGCACCGCCGCCCCCGACGTGTACGCGGCCGGGGACGTGGCCGTGTTCTTCGACCAGATGGTCGGGAAGCACAACCAGATGGGCACCTGGGACAACGCCGAGGCCCACGGTCGGACGGCGGCCCACAACATGGCCGGGGAGGACGAGGAGTTCTTCGACGTCCCCACCTACACCACCACCATGTTCGGCTCCACCCTGGCCGTGATGGGGGTCACCCCGGACGTCCAGCCGGGGCTGGAGTCGGTGCGCACCTACTCCTTCGAGGAACGGTACTTCCGCAAGCTCTTCTTCAAGGACGACCGCCTGGTGGGCGCGATCATGATCGGTCCGCCCAAGGGGCGCAAGAAGCTGATCGAGATCATGCGCTCCCGCCGGCCCCTGGAGCTGGGGCGCGAGGAGCTGCTGGACCCGGCCAACCTGAAGTAGGCGTCACCGCTCGGCCGGGAACGCGCATGGCCATCGGGTCCGGGAAGGGGCTAAGCTTCCGGTGCGATGGCGCGGCGCTATCGGGGACCGTTCGAGCCCTTCGACCCCGGCTCCTTCGAGGGGGGGTTCCCCGAGCTGCACCTCCCCCGACCGCCGCGGCGGTTCTGGACCGGCCTGGCTTTCGTCGCGGCGGCGATCCTGGTCATCGCCCTGACCGCCCCTCTGGTCAACGCCCTGACCGAGCTCCAGTGGTTCACCGCCCTGGGCCTGCGCCAGGTGTACGTGACCCGCTTCTTCCTCCAGTTCTGGCTCTTCCTCTTCGGCCTGGGGGTGGCGTTCCTCTTCTCGGCCGCGAACGTGGTGCTGGCGCTCCGCAACCGCACGGGTCGGGTGCTGCGGGCGGTCGGCATCCGGCGCCGGGTGGTGCGGACCGCGGCCGGGGCGATCGGGCTGGGGGCCTCGGCCGCGATCGCCCTCATCCTGGCCGGCCCCCTGGGCGGCAACTGGCAGCACCTGGCGCTCTTCCTCCACCCCGTGGCCACCGGGACCAGGGACCCGGTGTTCGGTCTCGACGTGGGCTTCTACCTGCTCACCCTTCCCTTCCTCCACGACCTGCTGGGGTGGCTGACCGGGCTCTTCTTCCTGGTCGCGCTGCTGGTCAGCGGCCTCTACGCCTGGCGCGGCGACACCTTCGACCTACGCTTCCCGCCCCGGGCCCTGGCCCACCTCTCGGTCCTGCTGGGAGGGATCGCGCTGGTGCTGGGGGCGACCGCCTTCGTGGGCCGCTACGACCTGCTCTCGGCCCACGACAGCGCGGTCTGGGGCGCCGGCTACACCGACGTCCACGTGCGGCTGGGCATGGCCCTGGCCCAGGCCGCGCTGGCGGGCCTGCTGGCGCTCGTCCTCTTCGCCAACGCGGTCCTGCGCCGGCCTCCGCTGATCGTCGGCGCGATCGGCGTCTGGCTGGCCATGGCCCTGGTCTCGGTCATCTACCCGGCCCTGGTGCAGCGGATCGTGGTCCAGCCGGCCGAGCTCTCCCAGGAGTCGCCCTACCTCTCGCGCGAGATCGCCTTCACCCGGACGGCCTTCGGCCTGAGCCGGGTCAAGACCGCCTCCTTCGGCGGCGATGCCCCGGTCACGCCCGCGGAGGTGGCCCAGGACCAGGCCACCATCAGCAACCTCCGGCTCTGGGACAACGCGCAGATCCAGGAGACCTACCAGCAGCTCCAGTCGCTGCGCACCTACTACACCTTTCAGCACATCGACGTC
>DASRBU010000202.1:0-6621 GCA_035653475.1 Candidatus Dormiibacterota bacterium
AGACGACGATTCGCACGCATCATCCCGATCGCGTTTCTCATGTACACGATCGCCTTCATGGACCGGATCAACATCGGCCTGGCGATCCCTTCCATGTCGAAGGCGTTGCACTTCGACCCGACCATCGCCGGGTTGGCCTTCGGCATCTTCTTCATCGGCTACCTCTTCTTGCAGATACCCGGCGGCCATCTGGCCGAACGGTGGAGCGCGAAGTGGTTCATCTTCATCCTGCTCCTCGTCTGGGGATGCTTCTCGATTCTCACCGGTCTGGTGCGGAACGTGACCCAGCTGCTGGCGGTCCGATTCCTGCTCGGGGTGACCGAGGGCGGGGTGTGGCCCGCCACCCTGGTCCTGCTCGCCCACTGGTTCCCGAGGGAGGAGCGAGCCCGCGCCAACAACCTGTGGATGCTCTGCCTTCCCGTGGCCTCGGTCGTCGTTAGCCCGCTCTCCGGGCTGATCCTGGCCACCACCCACGACTACCGGCTGCTGTTCCTGTACGAGGGCATCCCACCCATCGTCTGGGCCGCCCTCTGGGCCCTGCTCATCCACGACCGGCCCGGGGAGGCGGGCTGGATCACGGCCGCGGAGCGTGAGCACCTGGAGGCCCGGCTGGCACGCGAGCGCGAGGACCGGGACCGGCCCGACCTCGCCACCTACCGGCAGGCCCTCTCCAGCCCCGTGACCTGGCTGTTCTGCTCGATCTACTTCTTCAGCACCATCCCCGGGTACGGCATCTCCAGCTTCCTGCCCTCGTTGCTGAAGCAGGCCGGCCTCTCCATCGGCCTGGTCGGCGTGGTCACCGCCCTGCCCTACCTGGTGGCCATCGCCGGCCTGCTGGCGGTGGGGTACGCCTCGGATCGGAGCATGACCCGCCGCCGATGGATCGCGATCCCGGCCCTGGTGATGGGCATCGGCATCGTGGCCAGCGCCCTCCTGCAGGCCCGGCCGGTGGTCTCGACCGTGATCCTGATCCTGGCCGGCTTCGGGCTCTACTCGTACCTGGGACCGTTCTGGGCCAGCGTGGACCAGATCATGCCGGCCGAGACCTCCGGCGGCGCCATGGGCCTGGTCAACGCGGTCGGGAACCTGGGCGGCTTCGTGGGGCCGTACCTCGTCGGCTTCCTCGACACCGCCACCGGCACCTTCACCAGCGGCTTCCTGTTCCTCGGGCTCTGCGCCCTGGCCATGGCCGCCCTGACCCGGCTGATACGGATCCGAGAGGGGATGCGCACGCCGGCCCTCGACCACGTCGCCAGCCCCCCGGCGCCCGAGCTGCGAGACGCGGACGGCGGGTGACCGGCCGATGGAGGCGCGGGGACCGACCGGCGGCGGAGGTCACCGGGGACGACACCCTCCCCCGGCTCGGCACCACTGCGCGGATGGCGGACGTCGGACATGACCGTGGTCGAGACCCGGTACGGCAAGGTCGAGGGGTGGCCAGGGATGGCGTGCTGCGGTTCCTCGGGATCCGCTTCGCGGCTCCCCCATCGGCGAGGGACGCTGGCGCCCAGCCGCCGTCGTCGATCTCCTCGCTCTTCGGAACCGCCGACTCCGGCGGCTCCGTGCGGACGGAGATCAGCGAGGCCGACTGCCTCAACCTCAACGTCTTCACCCCGGGCCTGGACGGCGGGCTCCGGCTGGTGATGGTGTGGATCCACGGGGGCGCCTTCGTCGGCGGCTCCAGGTGCAACCCCCGGTACGACGGCACCTCGTTCGCACGGCGCGGGGTGGTGGTCGTGACCGCCACAAAGACTGGGCGCGCTCGGCTTCCTCCACCTCCACCTCGGCGACCAGAGCCCGGGGAACTGCGGCCTCCTCGACCAGGTGGCGGCTCTGGAGTGGGTGCGCGACAACGTGGCCGACTTCGGGGCCGACCCCGGACGGGTGACCGTCTTCGGCGAGCCGGCGGGGGCGATGAACATCGGCTGCCTGCTCGCCATGCCCGCGGCCGCTGGCCTCTTCCGCGGCGCCATCCCCCAGAGCGGAGCGGCGGCGAGCCAGGTCTCCGTGGAGCGAGCCGCCGAGGTGGCCGAGCGGCTGGCGGCCAGGCTGGGCGGCCCCGGCCGGCGCTCACGGTCCACGACCCGGGTCCCTGAGCCCGGCCGGGCAGCAGCGTGCGGCGGCCGGGGCGCCCGACCGGTCCCGCAGGCCCGTCCCGGCCTCCGCCACCCGGCGGTGGTGCGGCGGTCCTTCGGACCATCCGGTGCGGGATGGGCACCGCCCGCCGCACGCGCGACCGGCGGACGCCCCAGGCGGGCGATGGCGCCCGGGCGGGCGCGAGCCGGCCAGCACGACCCCGTGCCAGCGAGGTCCGAGCGACGTCCGAGCAGGGTGTTCCGGCGCCCGTCGCTCCGCCCTCGGGGCGCGGTGACCGCGCCCGGCGGCCCCGGCGTCCAGGACTCGGCGAAGGGGAGGTCGTGGAGGTCCGAGACCGGGGCCCCGACGCGTGGCTGCGCGGTCGGACCAGCCCCGAGACGACGGGCTTCGAGTCCGGCCGGTCGGGCCATCTGCGGGATCGTGGGTCGCCGCCGGCGCTCCGGGGAGCACGACCTGCGGCTCCCCCGCGCCCGGCCTCGAAGCCGGCCGGTGCCGGGCGACCGCGCCGGGTCCTGGCGGGTGGCCGCGATGATAGGATGTGGGACGTTCCCGGCGGGGGTCCTCCTTCGGGGAACGGAGGCGCGGGATGCAGATGGGAGTCAGCGCAGGCCCGACGGCGACGGTCGTGCGGCATCCGGCCCGGGTGGCGAGCGCCATGGGCCGCCTCTCGACCCCCTCACCCGGGAGAGGCGCCGATGGGCTCCCCGGCGGGGGATGGGGTGAGGTCGGGCGTTCCGTCCCCCGGGCGCCGGGCGCTCCCGGCCGGAACTCTCGCCCCACCTGAGGCAGCGGCGATGGAGGCGGTCTCGGTCGAGCCCCTCCTCCGGCCGGCGATCGACCGGCTGGCCGGCGCCCCGATCTCCTGGGGCGTGTGCGAGGTCCCCGGCTGGGGGCATCGGCTCTCGCCGGCCCGGGTCCTGCACGAGCTGCGGGAGGTGGGGCTGGGCGCCACCGAGCTGGGACCGCCGGGGTTCCTGCCCGAGGACCCGGGCCGGCTCCGCTCCCTGCTCGCCGGGGCCGGGCTCCGGCTGGTGGCCGGCTTCGTGGCCCCGGTGCTGCACCGGGGCGACCAGGGCCGGGCCCAGATCGAGCGGGCCGCGACCACCATCGCCGGCGGCGGCGGCGAGGTCCTGGTCCTGGCCGCCGGCCTGCCCGGCCATGGCTACGGGCGGCGGCCCCGGCTCGGACGCTCCGGCTGGAGGGCCCTGGTCGAGGGCCTGGCCCAGGCCGAGCGCATCGCCGCCGCCCACCGGCTTTGCCTGGCCGTGCACCCTCACCTGGGCACGGCGGTGGAGCGACCGGACGAGGTCGAGCGGCTGCTCCGGGACACCGATTCCGGCCTCTGCCTCGACACCGGCCATCTCCTGGTGGCCGGGGTGGACCCGCTCGGGCTGGTGGCCAGGGCCGGCCCCCGCGTGGTCCACGTCCACCTGAAGGACGTGGACCCGACCCTGGCCGGGCGGGTGCGCGGGGGCGAGCTGGCCTACGAGGAAGCGGTGCGCCGCGGCCTCTTCCGACCGCTGGGCGAGGGCTGTCTCGACCTGCCCGGGCTGATGGCCCGGCTGCGCGAGGTCGGTTACCGCGGCTGGTACGTGCTGGAGCAGGATGCCGTGCTGATGGACGAGCCCCCGCCGGGATCGGGGCCCATCGAGCAGGTCCGGCGCAGCTTGGCCGCCGCGATCCGATCCCTGCGGGACGAGGGCGGGTGAGGACGGGCTTCCGTCCGCGCCGGCCCCCGCACGGCCTCCGGGGCTTTCCGCGCCGGTCGGGCGCCCCCGCCGTCCGGATCTGAGCCGACAGCGGGACCGGCCCGAGGCCGGAAGGGACCTCGGATCGGGCCGGGCGACGGCCGTCGCCAGCGTCCGGTCACGGCGTCGCCGCCGGGCGCTGCGAGGGAGCCCAGCGGCGGCTCCAGGCCGGATGATGAGGAGGAGGCCCGGGGAGGCCTCGGAAGGGGTCGGCCGTCCGCGGGCGGCGAACCCCGACCCGGGCCGAAGGAGGCGCCGAGATGGACCAGGTCGACGTGACGACGATGCGGGGCGGCGACCTGCTGCCCCTGCTCCAGCACGACCCCTACCCCTTCTACGAGCAGCTGCGTTCGGCGGGGCCGGTGGTCTGGGCACCCTCCCTCGGGCGCTGGCTGGTCACCGGCCATCCCGAGATCGTCGAGGTCCTCCGGGACGAGCGGTTCTCCGCCGACCGCCGGAAGTGGAAGGGCTTCGAGCCGATCATCGAGCCGGGTCGCGAGGGCGCCCGGTCCATGTTGGTGGTCGATCCGCCCGACCACACCCGGCTCCGCGGTCTGGTCCAGCAGGCCTTCACCCCTCGAGTGGTGGAGGGGTTGCGGCCGCGGATCGAGTCGCTGGTGAGGGAAGCCCTGGATCGGGCGGAGGACCGGGGGAGCATGGACCTGGTGGCGGACCTCGCCTACCCCTTGCCGGTGACGGTGATCGCCGAGCTGCTGGGCGTGCCGGTCGAGGATCGGGAGTCGTTCCGCCACTGGTCGGACGCGCTGGTGGGGGGGCTGGACCCGGTCGCGGTCAGCGACCGCAGGGCGGCGGTGCTGGCCGCCCGCGACGCCCTCGCCACCTACCTCCAGCGGATCATCGAGGGGCGGCGCGCGGCCCCCCGGGACGACCTGCTCAGCCACCTGATCGAGGCCGAGGAGCGGGGCGACCGCCTGAGCGGGCCGGAGCTGGTGGCGATGGGGGTGCTCCTGCTCGTGGCCGGGCACGAGACCACCGTCAACCTGATCGGCAACGGCGTCAACGCGCTGCTGGCCCACCCCGACCAGCTGGCCCGCCTGCGCGACGCCCCGGAGCTGGTCGAGCCGGCGGTCGAGGAGCTGCTGCGCTACGACTCCCCCGTCCAGCTGACGGGGAGGGTGGCGCTGGAGGAGCTGGAGCTGGGCGGCAGGCGGGTGGAGCCAGGCCAGATGGTCATGCTCTTGCTGGGAGCGGCCAACCGCGACCCGCGCGTGTTCCCCCATCCGGACCGGCTCGACCTCGGACGCGCTCCCAACCCCCACCTGGCCTTCGGACGGGGTATCCACTTCTGCCTGGGCGCCCCGCTGGCCCGGCTCGAGGGCCAGATCGCCATCGCCGCCCTGGTCCGACGCTTCCCCACCCTGCGCCTGGCGGGCGAGCCCGTCCGCCGGCCCACCGTCACCCTCCGGGGCTTCGCCTCGCTGCCCCTGACCTGGTGAGGATCGGCGGCGCCCGCTGGAGTTGCGCTGACGCCCAGTATGCGCTGATACCCAGTAGGGGTATAGGCTATTGCCCATGCACGGGTACGCCAAGGACCGGGAGCTGCTGCAGGCACGGCTGCGCCGGATCGAGGGCCAGGTCCGGGGCATCCAGAGGATGGTGGACGACGACCGCTACTGCATCGACATCCTCACCCAGATCAACGCCGTCAAGGCGGCCCTGGAGGGGGTGGCCCTCCTGCTCCTGCGCGACCACACCGAGCACTGCGTGGCCGAGGCCATCCGGGCCGGCGACGGCGCCGCCAAGGTGCGCGAGCTGTCGGACGCCATCGAGCGGCTGGTGCGGGGATGATCGTCGCCCTGGCGGGAGCGATCGGGCACGCCCTGCTGACGGCCTTCGACATGCTCTGGGAGGTGCTCTGGCCGCTTGCCCTCGGCTTCCTGCTCTCGGCCGTGGTCCAGACGGTGGTCTCCCGGAGGGCCATCGCCGGCGCGCTCGGGCGGGATGACCTGAAAGGGGTGGCGCTGGCCTGCGGCTTCGGCGCCGCCTCGTCCTCCTGCTCCTACGCCGCCGTGGCCCTGGCCCGGGCCCTGGTCCGCAGGGGCGCCAGCTTCGCCAACGCCATCGTCTTCGAGTTCGCCTCCACCAACCTGGTCTTCGAGCTGGGGCTGGTGCTGCTGGTGCTGCTGGGCTGGCAGTTCCTGACCGCCGAGCTGGCCGGCGGGCTCGTGATGGTGGCCATCCTGGTCCTGCTCTTCCGCTGGACGCTGCGGGCCCGGATGGTGGAGGCGGCCCGCCGCCAGGCCGAGCGGGGGCTGGCGGGACGGATGGAGGGGCACGCCGGGATGGACATGTCGATCACCGAGGGACCGTTCCTGCGCCGGCTGTTCTCAGCCCGGGCCTTCACCGCCATCAGCCACTCCTTCTACATGGACCTGGCCAGCCTCTGGCAGGACCTGGCCCTCGGCTTCCTGATCGCGGGCGCGCTCGCCGCCTGGGTGCCGAACGGCTTCTGGCAGGGGCTCTTCCTCGCCGACCACCCCCTCCTGAACACCTTCGTGGGGCCGCTGCTGGGCCCCATCCTCTCCATGCTCAGCTTCGTCTGCTCGGTCGGCAACGTGCCCCTGGCCGCGGTCCTCTGGAACGGCGGGATGAGCTTCGGAGGCGTGATCTCCTTCATCTTCGCCGACCTGATCATCCTCCCCATCGTCAACATCCACCGCCGGTACTACGGAGGCCGGGCCAGCCTCTACCTGCTGGTCGTCTCCTACCTGGCCATGGCCCTCGCCGGCTTGCTCATCGAGCTGGCCTTCCAGGG
>DASRBU010000203.1:0-10331 GCA_035653475.1 Candidatus Dormiibacterota bacterium
TGCTGGGCACACGGCGACAACGGGGGGTCCCCGCGAAGCCTGCTTCGCGGGGTGAACGGGGGTCCCCGCGAAGCCTGCTTCGCGGGGTGAACGGGGGTCCCCGCGAAGCCTGCTTCGCGGGGTGCAAAGCAGGAACCCGGCACCGCGCAAGCGGGTACGACCGGGACCGCCAGAGGTCCCCACGAAGCTGGCTTCGTGGGGTACCCCGCCATCGAGCTATCGGTGGCGGTGAGTCGGGCGGTCACTCATGACCACTGACTCGCAACGGCTACGCATGATCGCGGTGGCGGGGCCACGCCTGGACGTCTCGCGGCTGCCCCAGGTGGAGGGCGTGGAGGTGCGGGGCTTCGTGCCCGATCTGAACCGGCTCCTGGCCGCCTGCGACCTGGGGCTGGTGCAAGGTGGGTTGTCCACGACCATGGAGCTGGCCGCCTATCGGCGGCCGTTCGTCTATTTCCCCCTGCGGGATCACTGCGAACAACAGTTCCACGTTCGGGCTCGGCTGGACCGATACCGAGCCGGGCGCTGCCTGGAGTTCGACGCGGCCACTCCGGAGGGGATCGCCGAGGCGATGCTCCAGGCGCTCCGTGATCCGCCCCCGGAGCCGGTCGAGGCCGGGGCGGCCGGGCGGGTGGCGGAGATGATCGCCGAGCTGCGGTGATCCAGCGGCCCCGCTCGTCCCGGAGTGAGAGGGCGGCGTGGAGGCGGCGCCCCTCGGTCGGCGGCGCCTGGGGCGGTGGCGCCCGCGACCATCCCGGTCGTGTGGCCGTGGCCCGGCCGCGATCGATGCCGGCCACGCCCGTGCCCATCGGCGGGTCGAACCTCCGTCTCGAGGCGGGCTAACCCGCCCTTTCCCGTGCTCCCCCCATCGCTTTTCCGAGCGGCGGCTACGGTGGCCGAGGACCGGGCGGCTGACCTGGCCCGGTCGTTCGGGAGGCATGCAGAGATGAGAGTGGTGCATCGCTCGTTACTCGTCGGCGCGCTCGCCTTGGCCATCCCCGCCTCGGTAGCGGCAGCGCCGGCCGCCGGAGCGACCCTGACCCCAATCCGGCACCTGGTGGTGATCTTCCAGGAGAACGTCTCCTTCGACCACTACTTCGGCACCTACCCACGAGCCCTCAACCCTCCCGGCGAGCCCGCCTTCCACGCCCAGCCGGGAACGCCCCGGGTGAACGGCTTGGACGAGGCGTTGCTGACCCAGAACCCCAACCTCGCCAACCCTCAGCGGCTCGACCGCAGCCAGGCCCTGACCTGTGACCAGGACCATGGCTACACCGCCGAGCAGCTGGCCTTCGACCATGGGGCCATGGACCGTTTCGTCCAGGAGACCGGGGGTGGCCTCAACGTGCAGCAGTGCACGGGCAAGGTCACCGGCACCGCCCCCAACTACGCCGTCATGGATTACTACGACGGCAACACCGTGACCGCGCTCTGGAACTACGCCCAGCGCTTCGCCATGAGCGACAACTCCTATGGGACCACCTTCGGCCCCTCCACCCCGGGTGCCCTGAACGTGGTCGCGGGCAACACCTTCGGGGCCACCTGCGGTCCCTCTCGAGCCGTGCTGGGGGCATCACCCTGCCCGACCGGAGTCGGCCAGGCTGGCCCCGCTGTCCCTCAGGGACCGGGCACCGACGTCAGTGACGCCGATCCCTACTACGATGCCTGCTCCTCGGGCTCGACCATCGCCATGGGCGGGAAGAACATCGGCGACCTCCTGAACGCCAGGGGGATCACCTGGGGCTGGTTCGAGGGGGGGTTCCGACCCACCTCCCGCAGCTCCTCGGGAGCGCCGGTGTGCGGGGCTAGCCACACCAACCTCGGTGGCCATCAGGTCACGGACTACATCCCGCACCACGAGCCCTTCCAGTACTACCCTCAGACCGCCAACCCCCTGCACCTGCCCCCGACCTCGGTGGCCATGATCGGCCACACCGACCAGGCCAACCATCAGTACGACCTGAGCGACTTCTGGGCCGCGGCCGAGGCCCACGACCTTCCCGCCGTCTCCTACCTCAAGGCGCCGGCCTACGAGGACGGCCACGCCGGCTACTCCGACCCGCTCGACGAGCAGCGCTTCCTGGTCGACACCATCAACCGGCTGGAACAGCTTCCAGAATGGCGAAGCACGGCGGTGGTGATCGCCTACGACGACTCCGATGGCTGGTACGACCACGTCATGGGGCCCGTCCTCACCCAATCCCAGACCGTCCTGGACGCCTTGACCGGCACCGGCCAGTGTGGCGCCAGTGCCGACCGGGTGCCGAGCTCCCAGCAGGCACGCTGCGGCCTGGGGCCGCGGCTGCCCCTGCTCGTGATCTCGCCCTGGGCACGGCAGAACTACGTCGACCACGCCCTCACCGACCAGACCTCGGTGGTGCGCTTCATCGAGGAGAACTGGAGGTTGGGGTCGATCGGGGGCGGTTCGGTCGACGCCGTTGCCGGCTCCCTGATGGGCATGTTCGATTTCCGCCACCCGGTGGGCCCGCTCTTCCTGGATCCGAACACGGGCGAGCAGACGTCAGGCTGACGGACCTCTCCCTGTTGCGAGGGCCGGGGCGGCATGTCTCGCCGCCCCGGCTCCCTTCCGTGGGTGATCGTGCGCGCGTTCTGACTGCGTCAGCCGGACGGACCCTCCTTGGAGTTGCTATGGTTCTTCGGCGAGCCGTGCTCCCATCTGCTCCAGGGCGGGAGCGAGGAGCGGACGGTCGCATTCCAGGAGCGTCGGGATGGTATGGAACTGAAGGCCACCAGGAGACAGATCACGGGCAAGGCGGTTCGCCGCCTCCGCCGGCAGGGCCGGCTGCCGGCCGTTCTCTACGGCCACCGGACGGCCGCCACCGACCTAGAGGTGGAGGGGCACGAGTTCGAGCGCGTCTACGCCAGGACCGGCAAGACCCAGCTCATCGACCTGGTGATCGACGGAGGGAGACCCCACAAGGTGTTGGTCAAGGAGGTTCAGGTCTCGCCTCGTCGCAACACCCTGCTCCACGTCGATTTCCATCAGGTCAGCCTCCGTGAGCGCCTTCAGGTCGACGTCCCGGTTGTCGTCACCGGAGAGGCGGAGCCGGTTCGCGCCGCCCAGGCCGATGTCCTGCTCGTCCTGCATTCCGTACGGGTCGAGTCCCTGCCTGCCAGTATCCCTGAGGCGATCGAGGTCGACATCTCTGGCCTCACCAACGTCGATGACGTGGTTCGGATCGCCGACCTGAGGCTGCCCGGGGGGGTGGTGGCGATCGGTGACCCCGAGGACGTGGTGGTGAAGCTGGCCGCGCGACGCGTGGCCGAGGTGGAGGCGGAGGCCGAGGTCGCTGCCGAGGGACCCTCCGAGTCCCAGGCGTCGGAGGAAGCCTAGGCCGACGGCGCGATGCCGTGGCCACCTTGCTCACCGTGACGGACGTGTTCGTCGGGGCCCTGGGCCAGACCTGGGAGGTCCTGACCAGGGTGGCCGGTGGACTCCTCCTCTTCGCGGTGATCTGGCTGGTGGCCAGGGCCATCCAGAGGGTGCTGGACCGGGCCCTTGCCCGGCGCAGCGTACGTGCCGATGCCGCTCTGCTGGCCGGGCGCGTGCTCTACGCGGGCATGGTCGGCCTTGGCGTCTTTCTCTTCGTCGCCGTCGCCCTGGGCAACGCCCTGGTCGGCGTGGCCGGCGTCCTGCTGGCCGCCGCGGTCACGAGCCTCGGCCTCCAGGACCTGTTCAGAAACTACGTCTCTGGGTTCTACATCCTCACCGAGGGCAACGTCCGGATCGGTGATCTGATCGAGACCGGGGGCTACCGAGGGGTGGTGACCGAGGTGCAGATGCGTGTCACCTACCTGCGCGGTGCCGCGGGCGAGGTGATCGTGGTCCCCAACAGCGAGCTCTTCACCAAGACCCTGGTCGTGTCCCCCGTCCCCCCTGGGTGGGGATCGCCCTCCAAGCCGGAGGGACCATCGGACCCATCCTTGCCCTGACCGAGTCCGGGCCCCCGCTCAGCTCAACGGAACGCGCCCAGGATGACGCGGACCAGGGTCTCGAAGTCGTCCTGGCCGAGGTCGGTCTCCTCCCGCAGCAGCCGGCGCATCTCCTGGGCGGCGAGCTCGGTGTGGACGCCGGCTGCGTACTGACCGGCCAGGGAGCGGAGGTGGTAGGTGCGGTCCGGGCGGTCGCTGGAGGTCTCCAGCCGGGCGTCGATCACGTCCAGGGGCGCGTAGCGGCTCCAGAGCCCGACCTCGGCCGCCCCCGACTCGGGCGAGTCCGAGAGGTGGAGGATGTTGACGCCCCCACCGATGCCGTAGCGCTCGCGCAAGGAGCCCGGTCGGGCCTCAGCGATCCGCGTCTCCCCCAGCTCGTAGCGCATGTGCTCCAGCCCTGCGGGCGAGGCGGAGATGCGGCCGACCAGCACCGGCAGCGCGGTCATGAACTCGACCAGCCAGGGGAAGAAGGGCCGCTCGCGCAGGAAGTCGTAGTGGCGTTCGATGAGCTCGACCGGGGGTCGGTACCAGGTCAGCCCCTGCAGCTTCCACTCACGCTCCGACCCGAGCCAGCGCCAGAGGGCGGCTCGGACCGGGAGCCGGTGGGCGCCGTCGGGCTTGAAGATGACGAGGGCATCGGTCACGGCGCTCAATGGTAGAGCGGCGGTGGCGGTCGGGAGGGGCCGCGGTCGGCTCAGCCCGCGCCGGAGCGGTCCCGCGGCCCCGGCTCGTAGAAGCGCCGGCCCTCCAGCTCCTCGGGCAGGTAGGGCTGCTCGACCCGGCCCTCGGGGTCGTCGTGGGGGTACCGGTAGTCCCGGCCGTAGCCCAGCTCGCGTCCGAGCCCGGTGACGGCGTTCCGCAGGTGGAGGGGGACGGGCAGGTTCCCCGTCTCCCGGATCGCCTTCCGGGCGGCGTGGTAGGCGCGCAGGATCGAGTTGGACTTGGGCGCCCGTGCCAGGTAGATCGCGGCCTCGGTGAGCGGGAAGAGCGCCTCGGGCATGCCCACGAAGTGGGCCGCCTGCTGGGCCGCCACCGCCACCGGGAGCGCCGCCGGGTCGGCCAGGCCGACGTCCTCCGCGGCCAGGATCACCAGGCGCCGGGCCACGAAGTCGGGCTCCTCGCCCGCCTCCAGCATGCGGGCCAGCCAGTAGACGGCGGCGTCGGGATCGCTGCCGCGCACGCTCTTGATCAGCGCCGAGGCCAGGTCGTAGTGCATGTCGCCGACCCGGTCGTAGAGCAGGTGCGGCTCCTGGAGGGCCTGGCGGACGGCGTCCAGGGTGATGCCCTCCCCGCCCAGGGCCGCGGCCGACTCCAGCGCGTTGAGCGCGACCCTGGCGTCGCCGCGCGCCCCCCGGAGCAGGGCCTCCAGGGCGTCGTCCTCGATGCCCTTGCCCAGCTCGTCCAGGCCGCGGCGCACCAACGTCTCCAGGTCCTCCCGGGAGAGGGGCTCGAGACGGAAGATCCGTGATCGGGAGAGCAGGGGCGAGATCACCTCGAAGGAGGGGTTCTCGGTGGTGGCCCCGATCAGGGTCAGGGTGCCGTCCTCCACGTGGGGCAGGATCGCGTCCTGCTGGGCGCGGTTGAACCGGTGCAGCTCGTCGATGAGGAGCACGGTGCGCAGCCCGCCGCGTCGCGCCTCCCGGGCCTGGGCCACGACCCGGCGCAGGTCGGCCACGCCCGCCGTGACCGCGCTCAGGGCGACCAGGCGGGACCCGGTCGCCGCCGCGACCAGCCCGGCCAGGGTGGTCTTGCCCGATCCGGGCGGTCCCCAGAGCACGAGGCTGGGCAGTCGTCCCGACTCGGCCAGCGCCTTCAGCGTGGCGACCACCTCGCGCTGGCCGACGAAGGCGTCGAAGTCGCGGGGCCGAAGCCGGCTGGCCAGCGGGGCGTCCGGCCCCGGCTGGGCCTCCTCGGCCAGGGTCGGGCCGCGGGTCGCCGGACGTCGCTCGCCCCGCGCCGCTCCCGGGAAGAGCTCGATCTGCTCGATGGGTTCCATAGATGGAAAGATAGATCCCGACCCCGGGTGGTGCTGTGAGAAGGTAGCCTGTCGGCAGGAGTGCGGGCAGGCGAGTTCTCGTGACCGTGGCCGGGGTCGGGGCACATCGCCCGAGCATCGAGAACCGACCCGAGGAGCCCGCATGACCCGTCTCTACCTGGTCCGTCACGCCGACGTGGCCAACCCCCGCCGTGTGCTCTACGGCCACCTCCCCGGCTTCCCGCTCAGCGAGCTGGGCAGGAGGCAGGCGGCCGAGGTCGGCCGCAGCCTGCGCGACCGGGACGTGCGGTGCATCGTCCACAGCCCGCTGGAGCGGGCGGCGGAGACGGCGCGCATCATCTGCCGGCAGCTGCCCTCCCCGGTGCCCCTGGTCGCCGACCCCGACCTGCGCGAGTCGGACTTCAGCCGCTACCTCCAGGGTGTCCCCTACTGGCAGATCCCCCTGCGCCGTCCGCTCTGGTTCGTGCACAAGGCACGGCGCGGCCTCCTGCCGGGGGACGAGCCGATCGAGCGGCTCGGCGGCCGGGTCCTGGCGGTGGCGTTGCGGGTGGCGCGCGAGCACCCCGAGGGGACCTCGGTGCTGGTGAGCCATGCCGATCCCCTGCAGGCCGCCTGGGTGATCCTGGACGGCCGGCCTCACACCGAGCGGGAGCTGTACCGGAAGCCGGTGGACAAGGCGGGCATGCTCGAGGTCCGGGTGGAGGGAGGGCGGGCGCGGGCGGTGGCCTACGTGGGGCCGCCGGCGGTGACGCCCGACGGTCGCCGGCCCGGTCCGGCCCCCTCGGACCCCCCCCAGGGGGCGGACGACGCCGCCGGGCGGTGAGCCGGCGCTTCCCCGACGGCTTTCTCTGGGGCTGCGCCACCGCCGCCCACCAGGTGGAGGGCGGCAACCACCGCAACGACTGGTGGGAGTTCGAGCGGCGGGGCGGCATCCGGACCGGCGACAGCGCCGACCCGGCCTGCGACCACTACCGCCGCTTCCGCGAGGACTTCGCCCTCCTGCGCCGGCTCAACAACAACGCCCACCGGCTCTCGGTGGAGTGGTCGCGCATCGAGCCCGAGCCGGGCGAGTTCGACGCCGGCCAGATCGCCCACTACCGCGAGGTGCTCTCCGAGCTGCGGGCCCAGGGCATGGCCCCCATGGTCACGCTCCACCACTTCACCTCGCCGATCTGGTTCGCACGTCGGGGCGGCTGGGCAGCTGCGGGCGCGGTCGAGGCCTGGCTGCCCTTCGTGCGCCGGGTGGCGGCGGACCTCGGCGATCTGGTCGCCTTCTGGTGCACGATCAACGAGCCCAACGTCTACGCCTACCAGGGCTGGCTGACGGGCGAGTTCCCGCCCGGGCGCCGGGGCGATCTGGTCGGCGCCCTGCGGGTGCTGGCCAACCTGCGCCGGGCGCACGAGGCCGCCCACCGCGAGCTGCAGCGGCTGACCCCGACCGTCCCGGTGGGGCTCGCCCACCACGAGTGGGTGCTGGAGCCGGCCCGGCCCCGAGGTCGCGACCGGCTGGCGGCGGCGATCGGACGTGGGTTCATGGGCCGCTGGCCGGTGGGCGGCCGGCTGCGCCCCGTGCTCGAGGCGCCGGCCGACTACCTGGGGCTGAACCACTACACCGGCTCCCTGGTCACCTTCGACCTGCGCCGGCCGGGGGAGGGGTTCGGGCGACGTTCCAACCCGCCCGGCGTCCCCGTGTCCGACTACGGCTGGGCGGTGCGGCCGGAGTGGCTTCGGACCTCGCTCCTCGCCCTGCGGCGCCTGGGCAAGCCCATCTACGTCACCGAGAACGGCATCGCCGCCGCCGACGACCGGGTGCGGGTGCGCTTCCTGCGCGAGGTCCTGGAGCAGCTCTGGATGGCGATCCAGGAGGGGGCCGACGTGCGCGGGTACTTCCACTGGACGTCGCTCGACAACTTCGAGTGGCACCACGGCTACTCCAAGCGCTTCGGCCTGATCGCCGTCGACCTCCTGACCCAGGAGCGCACGGTCAAGCCCAGCGGCTGGCTCTACGCCGCGGTGGCGGGCGCCAACGCCCTGCCCGACTGACCGGTGGCGCCGGGTGCCGCCTGCGAGCCGGTCGCCGACCGAAGGGCCGCCCGGCGCGGTCGGTTTCGGGAAGCGCCTAAACTCCCCTCTCGTGAGGCTCGGGATCACGCTCCCCTACGTGGACCTGCCCCGCGAGCCGGTGCTGGAGTTCGTTCGCGCCGCCGACCGCCTCGGTTACGACACGGTCTGGGTTCCCGAGGCCTACGGCTGGGACGCCTTCACGGTGCTGACCGACCTCGCCTGCCACACCGAGCGCATCCGCCTGGCGACCGGCATCGTGAACGTGTTCAGCCGCAGCCCGGCCCTCATCGCCCAGAGCGCCGCCTCCCTGGACCGGATCAGCGGAGGCCGGTTCGTGCTCGGCCTTGGCACCAGCGGGCACCAGGTGATCGAGGGCTGGCACGGCGTCCCCTTCCAGCGGGGGGTGCGTCGTCTCCGCGAGACCATGGACATCGTCCGGCTCGTGCTGCGGCGGGAGCGCCTGGTCTACGAGGGGGAGATCTTCCGGCTGGACATGGGCCTCAAGCTGATCACCCATCCGGTGCGCGACCGCATCCCCATCTACCTGGCCACGCTCACCCCGGCCGGGATTGCCCTGGCCGGCGAGGCGGCCGACGGTTGGCTGCCGGTGTTCTTCTCCCCCCGGCACTTCGCCGGCCTGATCCGTCCCCAGCTGGAGCGCGGGGCGGCGCGCGCGGGACGCTCGCTGGCCGAGCTGTCGATCTGCGTCTCCCAACCGGTGGTGGTCACCGACGACCTCGACGCCGGGCGCGACGCGGTCCGGCCCCACCTGGCCCTGTACATCGGGGGCATGGGGTCGCGGCAGCGCAACTACTACCACCAGCTCTTCTGCCGGTACGGGTTCGAGTCCGAGGCGCGACGCATCCAGGACCTCTACCTGTCCCGCCGCCGGGCGGAGGCGGAGGCGGCGGTGACGGCCGAGATGATCGACCTGGTCACGATCATCGGCCCCCTGGAGGAGTGCCGGCGGCGCCTGGCCGAGCTGGGTCGGCTGGGCGTGGACGAGGTGGCGATCGGCCTCCAGGTGCCGGGCGGGGGACCGGCGGACGTGCTCCGGGCTCTGGAGGGCCTGGCCCCGGTGGGGGCGACCCGGTGAGCGCGTCCACCGCCGCCGCCCGGGGCGGCTGGCGCGGACGCCGGGCGCTCAAGTGGTGGGCGATCGCGGCCGTGGTCCTGGCCTGCCTGGGCTACCTGCTGGTCTCGGTGACCGGCACCACGGCCGAGTACTACGAGACCGTCCCCGAGCTGCGCGCCCATCCCGGCGGCGGCGAGGTGCGGGTGCTGGGCACGGTCCAGGACGGCGTCGTCCGCTCGGCCGATGGCCGAGAGGTGCGCTTCCGGATGGCGGGCGGCGGACAGGCGATCCCGGTGGTGTACCGGGGGACCCTGCCCGACATCTTCAAGCCCGGCATCCAGGTGGTGGTCGACGGGCGGATGACGGGCGACGGGACCTTCCAGGCCACCCAGCTGGAGGCCAAGTGCCCGGCGCACTTCTCCGCCGCTCCGGGGTCGTCCGGCTGATGCTCCTGGCCCAGCTGGGCAGCGGGTTCCTGCTCGCCGCCCTGGCCCTGATCGCCTTCAGCGCCGCGGCCGCGCTCCGGGCGGGACGACGCGGCGACCAGCGATGGGGGCGGGTGGGGCTGCGGGCCTTCGTGGCCGGCTTCGTCTGCGTGGCCGGGGCTTCGGCCACCCTGCTGGCGGCGCTGCTGGGACGGGACTTCGCCATCGCCTTCGTCGTCGACCACACCGACCGCTCGCTTCCCCT
Source organism: Candidatus Dormiibacterota bacterium (assembly GCA_035653475.1). GTDB lineage: Bacteria > Chloroflexota > Dormibacteria > Dormibacterales > Dormibacteraceae > CADDZO01. Next base: position 9,780 of record DASRBU010000203.1, read on the forward strand.
TCCGCTCACGGCCGCCGCCTTCTACGGAGGCCAGGAGGGCTCGTTGCTCTACTGGCTGCTGCTGTTGAGCGCCTTCGGGTCGGTGGCCCTGGCCTCGGCCAGGCATCGGGTGCGCCTGGCCGCCTACGCCAACCTGGTCCTGGCCGGGGTGGCCCTCTTCTTCCTGGTCGTGCTGGTGGCGGTCGCGAGCCCCTTCGCCCTCCTGCCGGTGACGCCGCCCGACGGCGCGGGGCTGAACCCGATCCTCCGGGACGGCGGCATGCTGGTCCACCCGCCCTTCCTGCTCGCCGGCTACAGCTCCTTCGCGGTGCCGTTCGCGTTCGCCATGGCCGCCCTGGCCGGGGGCGGGGAGGGGGAGGGCTGGGTCGCGCTGACCCGGCGCTACGCCCTGGTGGCCTGGGGCCTGCAGAGCGTCGGCCTGACCCTGGGCATGTGGTGGGCCTACCACGTGCTGGGCTGGGGCGGCTACTGGGGATGGGACCCGGTCGAGAACGCGGCCCTGATGCCCTGGCTGGCCACCACCGCCTACCTGCACTCGGTCCAGGTCCAGGA
>DASRBU010000204.1:0-12285 GCA_035653475.1 Candidatus Dormiibacterota bacterium
GCAGCCGGCCAGGAGGACGGGTAGCCGTGAGCGAGCGATGGGTTTGCCCCGAGTGCGGAGAGCCGGTCCAGCGCCGACCGCCGGCCAGCTGGCAGCCCGCCTGGGGTCCGCGGCCGGGCTGGTCGCATCTGGATGGAGAGCTCCTCTGCCCGATGATGGGGCCGCAGGGCTACCGGCCGGCAGAGCCGGTGCCGGCAGCGCTGGGCTTGGGATGGAGCCGCGGGGCAACCTCGCTCTCACACCAGCCGGAGTGCCCGGGAGGTGTTGCTGGGGAGGGGCACCTCACGAGGGCATCGTGCCCCGCTCGGGAGGTTCCCGCTTCGGCTTGGGCCCCGGTCGCCCGGCCTTGCGCAGGGCCTCGGGCAGCTCGGCGAGGTCGACGTGGGGGCGCTGGTCGCCCGCTTCTTCCATGGAAAAGGCCGCCGCGCCACGCCTGCCAAGCACCGCGCGACGGCCGCCAGAACACCCCCTAGGGAGGATGTCCCATGTCTGAGTTTGCACCACGGCTCGCCACCCCGGCTCAAGTCGAGGTGGCGGAGGGAGTGGTCCCGCTCAGCCGCGACCAGGCCCGACTTCTCGATCTCTATCGAGAAGCGGTCGCCGCCTCCCACCTCGCCCAGCGGCAGGTGACCGAGCTGCGCAACCAGATCCTGGCCCTGGGCCCGGGGTCGAGCTGGACCGGCGTCTATCGGGACCACCCACTGGTGGAGGTGCGGCAGAACTCCCGCACTGTCATCGACACCGAGGCCCTCAATAGGGACTGGCCGGAGGTGTGGCGGGCCACGCAGAAGCTGCAACGGTACGCCACCATCCGGCTCCTCAACGGAGGGCGGGAGGCGTCGTGACCGGGCCGAAGGTGGCGGTGATCGAGGGCATGGCCCTGCGCCTGGAGGCGCCTGGCCATTTCAAGGTCGCCCACCGGCACGACGTGGTGCTGGCCCGGGACGGCTTCGGCCTATGTAGCTGCGGCGGGTCAAGGGAGTGCCGGCACTTGCTGGCGGCCCTGGCCTGGGCCAACGCCGACCTGAGCACGGTCGCCCCAGAGCTGATGGAGGAGCTATGAGCTGCCCGGCTTGTGGTGGCTGGGCGGTGGTGCCGGTCGAGGTCGGCACCCCTCCGGCGCCTCCGCTCCACGTCGATGACCTCTGCCCCGACTGCCGGCGACGGGGTTGCGCCTGCGGGCACGGCCTGCTGGCGCATCGAGGCGGAGTGCCACCGACCCGGGCCAACCGCTTCCTCGGCAGCTGCACCCAAGACGGGTGCCGCTGCCCCGGCTTCAACAACGGGAGGCGGGGATGAGTCGCTGGGTCAGGGTAACGCGCCGCTGCTTCGGCTGCGGCGCAATCGCCGAATGGAGCGGGCGACCCTCCCAGGTGGAGGTGGAGATCGCCCGCTGGGCCGCCTCCCACGCTGCCGCCTGCTGGGCCAGGACCGAGGTCCCTGCCCAGCTGCCGGGCCGGGACCTCGATCCCCGAGTCCTCCCACCCCCTCGGGGCGGGGCCCCTCCGGGCCCTGCCCCTCTCCCAGAGGGTGCGGATGACTAACACGTCACCACGCCGGCGGGTCGTTCACGCCCGCCTGGTGAGCAGGCTTGATGGTTGGCCGGGCGACGCCCGGCTCTACCGGCTCCAGTCGCCGGATGGCGGCAGCGTCGGCCACGTGCTGGTCGTGGCCGGAGAGCTGGAGATGGAGGACGGACGGCGGCTGCCACTGGCCGTGGTCTGGCCGGCGAGCGAGCGCGGGGAGGTGGTGGCGCGAGCGCTGGCGGCGATCCACGTCCCTGACCACGAGCGGGCGCTGCGGCGGGCGGGGATCGAGCCGGTAGCCGCTGAGACCTGGTGCCCCCACTGCGGCTTCGGGCCGATGGAGGTGGTGGCCATCGAGCGTGAAGTCGGCTTTTGCCCGCGCTGCGCGGGGCCGGCACTGCTGGCGGAGGCTGCCTCATGAGGTTCCGGGTCGAGGTCACCGAGGAGGACCTGGCCGCGGGTGGCTGGGACGCGCTGGAACGTGCCGTCCGTCGGGCGGCCGGCGCAGGGATCGACGTCAGGGTCAGCGACGGCCACTTGAGCGTTGGTGGTCGGAGCGGGCGGCTGCCCCGAGTGGCGCGAGGCCGGTTGAGCCAGCCGATCGGATTCGAGCTGGAGCTGGAAGACCCGCACACGCTGCTGGCCCGGCTCGGCACGGGAGGGACGGCGTGAAGCGGACGATCGAGATCGCAGCGGAGGCGAAGGGGCGATCGGGCTACTACCGAGCCTGCGCGGCACAGATCGAGCAGCTGCCTCTGTCGTCCGAGGTCACCCTCGACTTCCTGAGCAAGCGAGGCACGTGGCCGGCCGCGGCCCGGGTGGACCTGCGTCCCCAGGACGCAGTGGCCCTCGGGGAGGCGCTCCTTGAGGTCGGCCAGCTGGCGCTCGATACCAGCCAAGCGAACGAGGAGGGTGCGTCATGAACACCTTCGATCGGGATCGCCGGATTCGGGAGGGCGTGCCCCCGGAGGCACCGAACCAGCAGCCACCAAACCTGCTCGGCCTGGACCTGGACGGGCTCGACATCGAGGAGGTCGAAGACTGGCTCTCGGAGGGCTGGTCGGAGGCCACCGACGGCTGCGTGGTGGAGCCGGACGGCGTCTGTCCCCACGGCTGCCGCTCCAAGCTCCTCGAGTGGGGGCTGATCTGATGGCCAGTCGCTGCCAGAAGGAACGCGGTCGTCGGCGCCGGCAGTGGCGGCGGCAACGCCAGCAGAAGTCCGCCTGGGGCGGCGGGAGGAGGCGATGACCACGGACGTCGACTACGAGCTGCCGGCATCGGTAGAGCTCCCGGAGACCAGCGGGCAAAGGAGGGAGGCGCCGCTGGCGCCCCCGGCAACCGCACCCGCCCGGACCCTGCGGTTGCGGGTTCACGACGTGGCGATCAGGGTCGCCAAGGCCTCCCCGGCGGGAGACCTCTGGGCGACCGCCGAGGTGGCGTTCACCCCTTCCCCCGATCGCCCGGTGCGAGAGCAGATGCGAGAGCTGCTGGAGGCAGTCGAGACCGAGCTGGGGGACTTCCTTGCCAGGGGCCGAAGTGGCCCGCATCACCCCGCCGAGTCGGCGGAGATCAGGAGGATGCCATGAGATGAGGATCACGCCTGTCGACACCCAGATAGACCACCTCACGGACTGGGAGCCCTATCTGGCCCAGGTCCGCGAGTGGGCGCTCGTGGACGGAGCGCCGCAGTACGGTGGCGAGCCCCGTCTCCAGGTCACCCTGGCCCTGGAGGACGGGAGCACGCTCAAGGACTGGATGTCCTTGCGCTTGGGACAGCGTCAGGGGGGCGGAGTCTCCAAGCTCCGGAGCTTCCTCAACGCCCTGGCACGACGCCCGGAGTCGACACGCATCGAGTGGTTCGACACCGAGGACCTGAGCTGGTCCTACGACGGCCGGACCGCTCACGGCCGGCTCCAGCAGGGCCAGTGGGTGATCCTGCGAGGGCGGCGGGAGGAGCGCCCCGATGGGGAGGGCGCCCGCTTCCGGGTGATCACCTACCAGCCGGCTCCGACCCCGGCCCCACGGCCGACGACGCAGGTCGCGGCCACGCCTGCCACGGTGGCGCCGCCGGCGGTGACCCCGTCTCGCAGCGAGTTTGAGCCTCCGTCCCAGGTTGGGCAGCTGGAGGACGACTCCATCCCCTTCTGAGGAAAGGAGCAGCGGTGCACGCCCAGACACCGGTCCGCCTGAGCTGGACCCGGGTCGCCCTGTTGGTCGGCGACTACGCGGGTGCCTGCCCGCGGCGGTACGCGTACCGATACGTGGCCGGGCTGCCAGCACCATCGACCTCCGCGCTCGTGGCGGGCACCGCCTACGACCACGGCCTGCGGGCCCTGTTCGAGGCCCGGAGGTTGGGGGAAACGGAGACCTCAGCCCTGGCCGCTGCTCACCAACACGCCGAGGAGACCCTCACCGCCAGATGGGCGGAGACCGGGGAGCCGGATGACCGCCTGACCGAGACCCTCGCCCTGGTCCGCGAGGCGGTGGCCCACTTCGCCGCCAAGCGGCCAGGGCTGGTCCCCGCCGCCCTGCAGAGCGAGCACCGATTCACCGTCAGGGTGGGTGACGAGGTGGTCACCGTGGTCGGATGGTCCGACCGTATCGACGCCGACGGCACCCTGGTCGAGCACAAGTGGAGCGGTTCGCCCCGGTGGCGTCACGGCGCCGAAGGGCAGGAGTGGGAGGCCGAGTGGGCGGCCTCGGCCAGGGACCAGCTCACCCTCTACTGGCTGGCCCGGCGGGCGGAGGCCGCTCGCGGGCTCCCCCAGCCCGCCCCCGTGGTCCCGCGGGGCCGAGTCGAGGTGCTGTTCCAGCGCCGGGGGCTGACCGAGCCGCAGCTCCGCTGCCTCGAGTTGACCTTCGGACCCGAGGACGAGGCCCGGGTCCTGCAAGCGGTGGCCAACGCCTGGGCCGTCATCCGCGCCGGACGCTTCCCGGCTCGACCCGGCCCGGCCTGCCGGTGGTGCCCCTATCAAGAGAGATGTAGGGGCGACGAGGAGGCGCGGGGGACGCCGTTCGCGGCATTGACGGAGGGAGCGGCATGAGCCAGCCCCTCCCGACACCCGAAGGCCCCGGCGGGAGCCCGATCACCGCGGCGGAGATCGCCCGGGCGCTCGCGTGCGGACGCCAGCACTGTCCCTGCTGGCGGACCGCCAGGCGCGGGGTCGGACTGACCCATTGCCCCGCGCACGATGACCAGCACCCCTCGCTCAGCCTGAGCCTGAGGGGCGCGACGCTGTGGCACTGCCACGCCGGTTGTGCACAGGAAGCGGTCCTGGAGGCCCTACGCAGGCACCCGGACCTCGGCAACCGGCTGGCCAGCCACACCCAGGGGACCCAGGAGGCCTGGCACCGCCCCTGGGCGGAGTCGGTCCCGGACCCCGGCCCGGTGTCTTCGTACCTGCGCCACCGGGGTCTGAGCGGTCGGGTACCCCCAGCGCTGCGCTGGCACCCCGCCCTGCCCTATCACCAGCCAGGGCAGCCACCCCAAACCTTCCCGGCCATGGTGGCCCGCTTCGTCGACGCGGAGGGGCACGAGCTGGGAGTCCACCGGACCTGGCTCGACCCCAAGGGCGCGGGCAAGGCCCCGGTGGCGGTTCCGAAGAAGTTCAGGGGACCGACCGCCGGCGGCGCCATCAGGCTGGCCGAGCCAACGGACGGCGAGCTCGCGGTCTCGGAGGGCATCGAGACGGGTCTGGCGGTCCAGGAGAGCACCGGTCTGCCCACCTGGGCGGCGGGCTCCGCACCCAACCTGGCCGCCCTGACCCTGCCCGCCGGCCTCCGGCAGCTCTGGATCTGGGCCGATGCCGATCCGGCCGGGCTGGAGAAGGGAGCCTGGCCGCTCGCCACCCGCGCCCACCAGGAAGGCGTCACCGTCTACGTGCTCGTGCCCCCCGAAGGCGACTGGCTGGACGTGCTGGTCGCCCGCGGAGCAGAGGCGCTCCGGGAGGCCCAGCGACGGGCACGGCCGTGGCAGCCCGCAGCCCCCGAGGGGGTCATCGACGGCCCCGCCGTCGGCACCTCCGTCCCCTTCCCGATGGAGGCGCTGCCGGAGAGCATCGCGCAGTACGTCTCCGAGGCGGCAGCGGCCCTGCAGGTGCCGGTGGGGCTGGTGGCCACCTTCGCCCTGGCCTGCCTGGCCGGAGCGGTCGGGGCCAGCCGGATGCTGGAGGTGAAAGAGGGGTGGGTGGAGCGCGTCGCGCTCTGGACGGTGGGCATCAGCCCACCCGGAGAGGGCAAGTCACCCTCCCTGGCGGCGGCGAGCTGGCCGCTCCATGAGGAGGAGCAGCGGGCCCACGAGCGTTTTCTCCAAGCTGAGCTGCGATGGCAGGACGAGATCCGGGCCTGGGAGACCCAGCCCCGTCGCAGCCGAGGGGCACCCCCACCGGAGCCGGCTTTGCGACGGTTGGTGGTCGACGACGTGACGGTCGAGGAGCTCCTCCACCTCCTCGCCGAGAACCCACGTGGGCTGATCCAGATCCTGGACGAGATCACCGCCCTGGTGCGAGGATTCGACCAGTACAAGCCCCGGGGGGCGGGCTCCGACCGCAGCCGCTACCTCAAGATGTGGTCGGGAGCCCCGACCACCTCCGACCGGCGCAAGCACCACGGCAAGCCGATCTTCGTCCCGCGGCCACACCTCTCGATCACCGGCGGCCTGCCCCCGGAGGTGGTAGCCGACCTCCGGGAGCAACAGCGGGACGACGGCTTCCTCGATCGGTTCCTGTTCGGGTACTTCCCGAACTCCCGGGCGCACCCGTGGTCCGAGAACACCATCACCCGGATCGCCAGGGCGCGCTACGAGAGGGTGTTCCAGCACCTGTTGGCATTGGAGATGGAGCCGGGCACCCTCCCTCGCCCGCGTCTGGTGCGCAAGACGCCAGCGGGACACCAGGCCTGGGTCGACTACTACAACGAGCACGAGCAGGAGCGTGCCAACCCCGACCTCCCCGACCAGCTGCGGGGCTACTACGAGAAGACCAAGGCCTACGCAGCGAGGTTGTCCCTGCTCGTCCAGCTCGTGCGCCGTGCCGAGGACGATCGCCTGCCGGAGGAGGTGGACGATCACTCGGTGACCTGTGCCTGGGCGCTGGCCGACTGGTACAAGGCACGGGCCCGGGAAGTCTACGGCCTCCTCGACCGCTCACCGATGGACGCGAAGGCGGAGGCGCTGTTGCAGTGGATGCAGCGCAAGGGGCTCCATCGGGCCACCGTGAGGGAGATCTGCAGAGCCCAAGTGGCCGGAATCCGAGCTCACAGCGAGGCAAGGGCGGTCTTCGACCACATCGTCGACCTGGGGCGGGGGCTGATCGCGCTCGAAGTAGGTGGGCGAGGACCCCAGACGGTGACCCTGTACCTCGGGGAGGAGGCCCGTGGCTCCTAAAAACTGTCGGGAAACTGTCGGGAAACTGTCGGGTAAAGGTCCCTTCTACCCGACAGTTTCCGGAAAAACTGTCGGGTGCACCCGACAGTTACCCGACAGTTACCCGACAGTTTTCCGAATTGGAGGAGCCGGCCGCCCCAATTCGGAAAGGGAAAACTGTCGGGTGTCGGGTAGATCCCTATATACAAGGCCATGACGCGAGCCTTGTGTGTATTGGGGAGAAGGGATTCGTGTTCATATGTATTACGCGAATCCACCCGACAACCCGACAGTTTCCCTGGAGTAACTTCCCGGGAGGCCGTCGAGCCGTTCCCGATACCTCGGTGCTCGCCGGAGGAGGATGGCCGCGACATCCTGGCCGCGCTCGCCGATCGCGGGATCAAGGTGGAGCTGGACGACGACGGGCGCCTTCGCGCCAGGCCGGCGCGCCTCCTCGACGAGTCGGATCGCGAGTTGCTGACCGCCTACCGGGAGGCGGTCGCGGCGGCTCTGCGCGCCGACGGGGCCACCACTTGCCCGTCCTGCGGCATCGGGGACTACCTGCCGCTGGGGGGTGGCTGGCGCCGCTGTTGGGGCTGTGGTCGCCGCTGGGGGGCGGCAGGGACGATGGACCCCGGCGACCCACCCGACCTCGCTCGCCTCGAGGCCGTCTGCCTCGACGACCCCTCGCGCCGCGAGGACCGGATGGAGCGGGACGGCGAGGAGATCCTGGCCGCGCTGGCGGCTCGGGGCATCAAGGTCTGGCTGGATCGGGACGGCCGGCCGCGGGCTGGACCTCGGGAGCGGCTTGGCGATGCCGATCGAGAGCTGCTCGTCGCCCATCGCGAGGCGGTGCTGGCGACCCTCGGTGGCCATGGCCGAGGGCAACATGAGCGGTTGATGCACGGTGGGCGTCCGGGCTCGTGGTGGCGACGAGCGGATGGGGAGCTGGTCTGTGGGATCTGCCATCCTCCCGTGACCGTTGTCTCGCCGGTCGATGGGCGGCAACCAGTGACGGCAGGTCGGCGGTGATCCAGCTCCGTCCTTACCAGGAGGAGGCCGTAGCCGCCGTGGAGGGGGCCTGGCGGGAGGGGAAGCGTCGTCCCTTGATCGCCCTTCCCACCGGGACGGGGAAGACGATCTGCTTCGCCGAGGCAATCCGACGTCGGAGTGGCCGCGCATTGGTCGTAGCGCACCGGGAGGAGCTGCTCCAGCAAGCCCGCGACAAGCTGGCCTTGCTGGTGCCGAGGCACCGCATCGGTCTGGTGCGGGCGGAGTCGGACGAGCATTGGGCGCCGGTCGTGGTGGCCAGCGTGCAGACCCTGGCCCGTCCGGAGCGGCTGCGGCGGCTGGAGCCGGACTTCGAGTTGGTGGTGGTGGACGAGGCTCACCATGCCACGGCCGAGACCTACCGGCGGCTGCTGGCCCGCTTCGACGGGGCATTGGTCATGGGCTGCACGGCCACCCCCGAGCGGGCGGACAGGGCGCGGTTGGCCGACGTCTGGGACGGGATCGTCTACCAGCGGACGTTGGCGGAGATGATCCGGGCTGGCTACCTGTGCGATCTGCGGGCGCGGCGGGTGGAGATCCTGCTCGACCTGGACGGTATCGGTTCCCGAGGCGGCGACTACGCCGAGGGCGAGCTGGAGCAGGGACTGCGACTGGCGGGTGCTCCCCAGCGCGTTCTGGAGGCCTACCAGCGCTGGGGGGAGGGGCGCAAGGCGTTGCTCTTCACTGCCGGGGTAGGTCTGGCCCACGAGATGGCCGAGGAATTCGAGGGGGCGGGGATTCCGGCGGCCGCGATCGATGCCACCACCCCACGGGAGGAGCGAGCGGCGACCCTCCGGGCCTTCGCGACCGGCGAGCTGCGGGTGCTCGCCAACTGCGGGGTCCTGACCGAGGGGTACGACGAGCCGTCGGTGGAGTGTCTGATCCTGGCCCGGCCGACGAAGTCCCGCGTGCTCTACGCGCAGATGGTCGGGCGCGGTACCCGGCGCTTCCCCGGCAAAGACGACTGCCTGATCCTCGACCTGGTCGGCAACTCGGAGCGGCACGACCTGATCACGATCGGCTCGCTCTTCGACTTCGAGCTCGAGGCGGGGGGCTCGGTGCTCGAGCAGATGGCGGCGCGAGCGCGGGAGGAGGCCCAGCCTGCCGAGGTCGATGGCGAGCTGGTGGCGCGCGAGCTGGACCTGTTCGATACCCGGCTGCACTGGGCGAAGGGGGATGGCTTCTGGGCGCTCTCGGCGGGCGAGGGCGGCGTGGTGGTGCTCGTGCCCCGGGAGGAGGGCTGGTCGGTCCTCCACCTGCCTCGGGGACGAGACGAGGAAGAGGTCGTGGTGGCCAGCGGGCTGGGATTGGACTACGCTCAGGGCGCGGCCGAGGACCTGGTGCGCCGGCTGGGCGGGCTCGGGCTGGTGAAGCGGGATGCCCACTGGCGCAATCAGCCGATGACGGACGCTCAGCGCCAGGCGTTGGAGCGCTGGGGGCTGGAGTGGGAGCCGGGGATGAGCCGGGGCGAGGCCGCGGATGCGCTCACCGTCGCTTTCGCGGCTCGGGTGCTGGAGCCGGCCACGCCGCGGCAGCGGGCGGCGCTGTGGCGGCGGGGGGTCCAGCCGCCGCCTGGGCTGACCAAGCGCCAGGCCAGCCGGCTGCTCGCGGGGGGGAGCCTGGGATGAGGGCTGCGTGACTGGACGAGAGGGTCTCCGGACTCTGGCCGGGGTGGCTGTCGCTGGGGGCGGTGATCGGTGTCGTGGAGCTGGTCGACTGCGTACGGGATTACCCCTCGCCTTGGGCGGTCCCCGGGCAGTGGCACCGGGTGCTGGCCAACCCGAGGCCCTTCCGGACGCCGATCCCGGCCCGAGGCCAGCCGGGGCTCTGGGAGTGGGAGCCGCCGAAGGATGGGCTGGAGGACTGGCTCCATAGTGCCACCTGATCGCGGAGCGTTTCGCCGACCATGCGCCGGCGATGGAGGCGTGCGAGCTCCGACGCCGACTGGTTTCGGTCCTGCTGGCTGCGGCCGTGGCCCTCGGGCTGGCGGCGTGCGGCGGCGTCATCCCACCTTCGGGCAACCCGTGCGCGGGTCAGCCCGCCGAGCACATCATTGGCTACTACGAAGCGCAGGGAGGTGATGAGATTCCGCTGCGCTGCGGGGGCGGGTACGGCTATCTGCACCTGGTGGCCCGTGGGCACCTGGTCCCGGACGCCACTACCTTCGATGCCGAGATCCAAGCCACCCTCCTCGAGGGCACGCCAGAGCGCCAGGGCCCGACCGCGACCAAATACGAGGTGCATTGGCAGCCGAACTGTGGATGCGGGCCCCCGAACACGTACGGGTTCAGGGTGGTGGTGGACCGACAGATCCTCAGAAACGACGGGAAGTACAAAGGCATCATCACTGCCCAGTACCTGGACCGGCCACCGAAGCCGTAGCCTTGAAGGCGGTGAGCGAAGCGGTGCTGATCGGAGAGCTGCGCGACAGGTTGGTAGGGCGCCCGATGGGCTTCTGGACCAACCGCCAACCACCCTTCGAGATCCTGGACGTGCGCCAGGTCCGCGCTGGCAATCCAGTGGTGCTGGAGGTCTGGTTCCGGGGGTCCGACGGGCAGGAGTATGTCTGGGAGATGGGCGGCCTCCTTCCCCCGGATGCGTACCAGGATCCGGTGGAAGGCTTCATCGAGTCCACCAAGACGCAGATCTGTGCCCTCATCGGCGAGTGGCAGGACGCTTGGCGAGCACCGGGCGTCAGGTGGGACGACGAACCCCGACCTCTGCGGCGTGCCGGCTGACCCCATCCCGATCCGGTGTCGCCGTGCCTCTTGGCCATGATCGGGGAGTGGCAGGACGCCTTGCGTGAGCCCGGCCGGGTCTGGGAGAACGGGTCGCGTCGCTTGCGACGGGCGAGCTGAGCCTTTCCTGGCCCTGGCCGGTGCCGTGCTCCGGGCGATGCCCGGCTAAGCGGGCCGGCTTCCTCGAGCTCCTGGAGCGGGTAGAGACCATTGTGATGCTGCTTGGGGCCACCTAGTCGGCGTCGTGGCCCGGCGGCTGATGGGGGAGGACCGATCTGCCGCCTCCTGCGATCCTGCCCACCTGGAGGTGCGCCGGCTCGGTAGGACGTCAACGGTCGCAGCTCTTGGCAGCGTTTCGGCGACCATCCGCGTATGCCGAGTGCAAGCACGACATCATCCCTCTCCTTCCTCTGGCTGGAGATCACCGGGCGCTGCCAACTACGGTGCGAGCACTGCTACGCGGATAGCGGTCCCTGGGGTACCCATGGCCGCATGAGTGAGCTGGACTGGAGACGAGTGCTCGACGAGGCAGCTGATCTCGGGGTCCGAACGGTGCAGTTCATTGGCGGCGAGCCGACCCTGCATCCGGCACTGGCGACGCTGGTCTGCCACGCCGTTGATCGTGGGATCGAGGTCGAGGTGTTCTCGAACCTGGTCCGTGTTCCCAGCCGGCTCTGGGAGGTCTTCAAGGACGCTGGCGTCAGCCTCGCCACCAGCTACTACTCGCCGAAGGCTGCTGAGCACGACGCGATCACCGGCCACCGCAGCCACGATCGCACGCTGGTCGGCATCCGCCGGGCGCTGGAGCTTGGCATCCCGCTGCGGGTGGGCGTCATCAGCGTCAGGGGTGACCAGGACCTGGAAGGTGCGGTGACCGAGCTTCGGGCGCTCGGGGTCCAAGACGTGGGGGTCGACCGCCTGCGCCAGGTGGGACGTGGCGTGCGCGACCGACGCCCCGCCGTGGACCAACTCTGCGGCAGCTGCACCCAGGGGAGCTTGGCCGTCTCGCCGACCGGGGCGGTGTGGCCCTGTCCGTTCGCTCGATGGCTCGAGATCGGCGACGTCCGCCGGTCGTCACTGGCGGAGGTGCATCTCGGAGAGACCGCCGCCCGGGTCCGCCGTGAACTGGAGCGCGAGTTCCGCAGGCTTCACGTCGTCGCTTGCCAACCACATTGCGCGCCCAACTTACCGGCACCTCAGACGTGTAAGCCTATAAGCTGCGAGCCAAAGAGGCCAAGGCGGGGATTATCCCAATAGTCGTCTTGCCAACCGGTGGACGGGCTCCGCGAGGTCGGTTGTTGCCAGCCCGTCGTGAACCATGGTCAGAGTCTTCGCCGCTGCACACAGGAGCGCCTGCGTTCCCGCGGGACCTTCGAGGATGTCGGCGAAGGCCCGCCACACCCGGGTGGCGAGCGTGGGCTGGACCAGGCTAACGCAGTAGAGCGCCGCCGCATCATAGCCGGTAGGGGCACGTCCCCAGGACTCCCAGTCGAGCAAGCAGCACTCGGGAGCGGTCAGGTTCGCCCAATGCAGATCCCCGTGTGCGGTGGACCAGCTCGAGATCGGTTCTGGGCGTCTGCCGAAGAAGACCAGCTGCTGGGTGGTGATG
>DASRBU010000205.1:0-10615 GCA_035653475.1 Candidatus Dormiibacterota bacterium
CAGCTCGAACATCCGCTGCTCCATGCGCTCCGAGATCACGTGCTCGAGCAGCTCGGCCTCGTCGTGGACCTCGTCCCATCGGTAGCCGAGCTTTCGCGCCAGGTAGACCTCGAGCAGCCGGTGGTGGCGCATGATCTCCAGGGCCAGGGTCCGCCCCTCGGGGGTCAGGGTGGCGCCGCGATAGCGGTCGTGCGCGACCAGGCCCTGGGCCGCCAGCCTGGTCAGCATCTCCGTGACCGCGGCCGCGGAGACGCCCATGCGCTCGGCCACCTGCGAGGTACCCACGGCCTCCAGTGCCCCGCCCAGCTTGTAGAGGGATTTCAGGTAGTCCTCCTGGGAGGAGGTCAGCCGCCTTCGTTCCGTTGATTCGGTATTCACAATCTAAATCTTAGGCTAGCCGAAATCCTTGGGGCAGATCGAAGGCGTCACGACGGGCGCGGGGTCAGCTCCGGAGCCGTCCCCCGAGCCGCTCGGCACCCGAGTAGACGTTCATCCGGCGGTCGCGGACGAAGCCGGCCAGCGTCAGCCCGAAGCGACGGGCGGTGGCCACCGCCAGGCTGCTCGGCGCCCCGACCGCGGCCACGATCGGGATGCCCGCCGCCACCGCCTTCTGCACGATCTCGAACCCTCCTCGGCCGCTGACCACCAACACCTGCCGGCGGGCCGGCAGGAGGCCGTCGAGGAAGGCGCGACCCACCACCTTGTCCACCGCGTTGTGCCGTCCCACGTCCTCGCGCACGACGATCGGCCGGCCGTCCGTCCCGAAGAGGCCGGCGGCGTGGAGGCCACCGGTCCGCTCGAACAACGGCTGGGTCGAGCGCAGACGACCGACCAGCTCGACCAGGAACTCGGGCTCCAGGCGGGGACCGGGCGGGAGCTCGGGGAAGGAACGGGCCAGCGACTCCACGGCGGTGGTCCCACAGACGCCGCAGGCCGAGCTGCTGAAGAAGGAGCGCCGGGCGGGATTCCCGGCCCCCGACAGACGCACGTCCACCTGGTTGGACTCGATCAGGTCGGCCCGGACCGGGACCGCCGCCTCCTGCTCCCGGGCCTCGGCGCTGATCACCAGCTCCCGCACCTGATGGCGGTGGTGGAGGATCCCCTCGGCCCAGAGCAACCCGAGCGCGAGCTCCAGGTCGTGCCCGGGCGTCCGCATCAGCACCGTGAGCGGACGACCGTTCAGCAACACCTGCAGCGGCTCCTCGCCCGCCAGCAGGTCCTCGGCCTCGGCCCAGCCGTCGTCCGACCAGCGCGCGGTGACCACGGCGGGCGCCCGGGGCCGCCCCCCTACCGACGCGCCACCCGCTCCGGCCACGCCACCATGCTACCTGCCGCCCACCCCCGGTCCCGGTGCAGCCTCGTGCCCCCCACCTCGAAGCCGCGCCACCAGGTGGCCCGCCGCGGCCTGAGCCGCAGCGACGGAGCCGAAGAACCGGCTCCGGAGGGCTTGGGCCGCGACCGAGGCGGATGACGAAGCCCTGGCTCACCGTCCCCTCGCGGCCGCCTCCCTGGACGGCCAGGTCGAGGAGCGGCCATCGGCGTGCCGAGGTCGGGTCGGCCGCTCCCGAGGACGAGAGCACGACCAGGGGCCGCGCCGCCCGGCCCGACGGCGACCGCGGCCGGGACGCGGGACCGAGCCCTCGACCATCGCTATCGCGGCTCGCCCGGCAACGGCCACCCCTCGCCATCGAAGGCCCACGACCTGGCCGCCCGTCACCCCCTGCTCGGATCGCCACCGAACAGTGCCCAACCCGACCACGCCTGTGGCCACTCTCGCACCGTCAGCGTCACTTCTCCGAAGTATCATTGCCGGCAACGTGCCGGCTGAGTTCGTCGCCTACATCGACGAGGCGGGCGATGATGGCTTCAGTTTCCAGCGCGGCAGCAGCGAGTGGTTGGTACTGGCCGCGGTCATCGTCGCAAAAGGTCAAGACCTCCAGACCGTCAAGCTCCTCGACGGCGTCCGAGGCCGCCTCGGCCTGCCCGCGAGCAAGGTCCTACACTTCCGCAACTTGAAGCATGAGCAACGACTTCCATACGTGGCCGCCATCGCCGGCGCTCCCCTCTGCGTGGCCACGGTCCTGGTCCACAAGCCCTCGCTCACCCGCCGCACCGCCTTCGCTTCATCACACCGGCTGTACTTCTACGCGACCCGGTATCTCCTCGAGCGGGTGAGCTGGTACGGCCGCGACCACCGAGACGGTGGGCCGCGACACGGCGACGGCCACGTGGAGATCGTCTTCTCAAACCGCTCGGGCATGTCGTATGAGGCGCTGCGCGATTACCTTCGGCATCTGTGCTCGCCCCATGAACCGAACCATGCGGTGGCCATCGACCCATCCGTGGTCAAACCCGACGAGGTGAGCACCTACACTCCCTCCAAACGCATGGGCCTTCAGGTCGCGGACGCAGTGGCGGGCAGCTTCTTCTACGCCGTTGAGGCAACGATGTATGGCTACACCGAGCCTCGTTATGCGAGCATGTTGAAATCGGTCGTGTACGCCCGACAGGGGAATTACACCAGCTATGGCCTGAAGTTCCTCCCGGGCATTCCGCCCGGACACGCAGCCACGGACGCTCTCATCAGGATCTACGAGACGAGAGAAAGCGCGGACGCCGGGTCTCAGGAGCCCACCGGAACCATCGGGACCCGGCTGCCGTCCACCCGGACGACCTGAGATCGATCCCGCGCACGTCCGCGCTCTTTTACCATAACCCCCAGAGCGCCATCCAGTCATCCGTGCGGTCGAACCCGGGGCGATGAGGCCGGGACCGTGATCGCTCTCCGTCCGCCGAGCCGGGCCGAAACGACCGGCGAGCGGCTGCCGTAAGCCCACCCGCGACGCGCCACCCGCTGCCGCCATGCCGGGCTCCCACGTCAGGCCGCCACCGTTCTCGGCCGACGGTGGCGGCGGAACGGCCCCGCCAGCAGCGGTGGGCGACCCCGCCCAAGATCCGCCGTGGGGCTTCCGAGAACCTCGATGCCGGTGTCTCGGCGACCCGCTGCGCCGGGTCGGGCGTGGCCACGGCCATCGAGATCTGCCGGGGAGACCGTGACCGGTGGCACTGCGGCGTCGAGCCGGCGACCGCCGCGGTTCGGGGGAAGCGCGTGCGGTGCCCGACCAGCCAGGAGCGGCGCGGTGCGGGTTCGTGGCGGGGCGCCGCGGACGTGGAGCCGCCCACGGCGGCGGCCTCGCCCACGGTCCCGCGGTCAACGCCGGGCGCCCTCCCATGCTGGCGAGTTCGGCGCCGGCTCGCCGACCACGGCCGCGATGCGGCTGGGGTCGGCTCACCGCCGGCTCGTCGCGTGGATGCGCCAACTCGGCCGGAGTCCGACGACGACCCCCGCCGCCACGCCAGGGTTCGGTGAGCCGGTCCAGCCCCCAGGGCGGTCGGGCCTCTCGAGCACGACCTCGGGCCCGGGCTCGCGCCCGTGCCGATGCCAGAGGATGCGATCACCGTCCCGCCACCAGGTCCTTCTGGTGGTCGAGCCGTGGCTCCAGCTCGTGGCCCGGTCCCTCCAGCCAAACGATCGGGGGCTCGGCTTCCGCAGCACCGCGCGGGCCATGGCCAGGGCGCCGATCGGTCAGGCTCGCCGAACTTCGGGCCGGCCGGGCGAGCCCCCGCATCGAACCGCGCGACTCCGGACCATGGCAGTGGATCGAAGTCGTGCTCCGGCCGACGCGACCCGCGCGCCTTCCTCCCCCCATCGCCCCCGACCACGGCTCCGCCCGGCGCCGCGGTTCCAGACGGTCGGCGCGGTCGGCCCCAGCTGACGCCGTTGCCGTCCGCCGCCACCGTGTGCGTGCGCTGGTGGCGGTCGCTCACGGGCGTGACCGGCCATCGATCTCCTGGCCAGGGATTGGGCTCCGGTCGGTGGACGCGCCGGCGTGGGGACGATGCCGGCCCCGACCGCATCACGCCGCCCGGTTCGCGCCCGGCAGGTGGCGATTCGCGTGCCGGCCACGCCACGGCCGCGGACACCGAGATGATGGACCGGCCCGGGCGGACGGCGCCCCGAGGGTCAATCCATGCTACCTGCCGCCCACCCCCGGTCCCGGTGCAGCCTCGTGCCCCCCACCTCGAAGCCGCGCCACCAGGTGGCCCGCCGCGGCCTGAGCCGCAGCACCGTCCCCCCCTCGGGCAGCCCGCCCTCGTAGCGCGCCGCCAGCGCCTCCCGCCCCGACTC
Organism: Candidatus Dormiibacterota bacterium; assembly: GCA_035653475.1. Lineage (GTDB taxonomy): Bacteria > Chloroflexota > Dormibacteria > Dormibacterales > Dormibacteraceae > CADDZO01. The sequence continues at coordinate 4,190 of DASRBU010000205.1, forward strand.
CTCCGGCGCCAGCCGGCCCCGCAGGGCCACCCCCCGCACCCGGGTCGAGCGCAGCCGGTGGCGCTCCACCACCAGCGTCGCCGCCGTCGCCCGCGGCGGCCGGGGCAGGGAGGGCAGCCAGACCAGGACCTCGGGACCGTCCAGCGCCCAGGCCACGTTGGCCAGCACCGGCCGGCCGGCCGAGAGCCAGCACAGCTGGCCCACCCGGCAGCGGGCCACGGCCAGGGCGAGGTCCGGGGGCACCCCGGGGAGCCGGGCGGGGGCCGCCGGGGGCGGCGCCAGGGCCGGGACCAGCCGGGCGTGGTCCGGGCGCAGGCGGAGGAGGACGCGGTTCTGCGGCCACCAGGCGAGCGGCACCCGGGCCAGGTCGAGCAGGTAGCCACCGACGAAGAGGGCGTTCTTCAGCGCGTAGCCGGCCAGGTTGAGCGCGAAGCCTGGCCCCTGGGCCAGGGCCCGGAGATGGCTCGGCAGCGAGAAGGGATCGTAGAGCTCGAGCAGCCCCTGCAGGAGCAGGCCGTGGCCGTCCTCCTCGGGCGGCGAGACCAGGAACGCCGCCCGAGGATCCCGCCGGGCCAGGGCCACCTTGGCCGCGTAGCGCGAGGTCGTCATCCAGAGGGCGCCGCCGCCGAAGTGGAAGGCGGCCGGGTTGACCAGAGGGGGGCCGCTCCCCCTCAGGGCCAGCATTCCGATCCGGGCCCGCCCCAGCAGGCGTCGTTGCTCCGACTCCAGGTGCACCGCCACTCCAGGGTACGGACGAAAGGGGCCGTCCCACCGCTCCCCTGGAGCGAGCCGAGCCCGGCTTCGGGGCCCGAAGCCGCCGGCCGCCCGCCGGGCCGGGCGCGAACGGCGCTGGCCGACCGGCAATCGGGGCCGGTAGCATGCGACCACAACCGCATGCCGGAAGACAGCTTACCGCCGGCGATCGGTATCCCGATCGCCATCCTCCTCGTCCTCCTGAACGGCTTCTTTGTCGCGGCCGAGTTCGCGATCGTGAGGGTCCGCCGGACACGGCTGGCCGAGCTGGCCGGCCACGGCCACCCGATCGCGGCCCAGGTCCAGGCCATCCTCCACCACCTCGACACCTACCTCGCCGCCACCCAGCTCGGGATCACCATGGCCAGCCTGGGCCTGGGCTGGATCGGGGAGCCGGCCGTGGCCGCGGTCCTGGCACCGCTGTTCCACGGCCTGCTCGGCGTTTCCATGGAGGTGGTCGAGGTCGTCTCCTTCGGGCTCGGCTTCGCGCTGATCACGGTGCTGCACATCACCCTGGGGGAGCTGGCCCCGAAGTCGGTCGCCATCCTCCATCCCGACGCCGCCAGCCTGGTGGTCGCCTGGCCGCTGCGGCTCTTCGCCACCGCCATGTGGCCGGCCATCTGGGCGCTCAACGGCACCTCCAACCTGCTCCTCCGGCTGGTCGGCCTGCGGGTGGTCCCCGACACCGAACCCACGCACTCCGAGGAGGAGCTGCGATTGCTGCTGGCTTCGAGCGGCGAGCACGGCGTGCTCGACCCCATCGAGCGGGAGCTGGCCAGCCGCTCCCTGGCCCTGGGCGAGCTGTCGGTCCGCCAGGTGATGGTGCCCCGGACGGAGATGGACGCCCTCCCGGCCGACCTGCCCCTGGAGGAGGCGCGCCGGCGGGCGATCGCAGCCGGGCACGGTCGGCTGCCGGTCTATCAGCGCTCCCCCGACGACGTCATCGGCTACGTGGAATGGAACGACCTCTTCGTGTCCGACCGGCCGACCTGGATCGACCGGGTGCGGCCGCTGCCGGCGCTGCCCGAGAGCCTCAGCGCCTCGCAGGCGCTGGCCCGGCTGCGCCAGGAAGAGGCCCATCTCGGCCTCGTCCTCGACGAGTACGGCGGGACCGCCGGCATCCTCACCGTCCGTGACATCCTGGACGAGATCGCCCGGCGCGAGCTGGCGTTCGAGCCGGCCATCGTGCCCGGTTCGACCCCGCTCCACCTCCTCCGCCGCCTGCCCGGGCTGGAGCTGGCGGACGAGAAGGCGACCACCCTCGGCGGCTACGTGACCGCCCGCCTCGGGCGGTTGCCGGTGGCCGGCGAACGGGTGGCGGCCGGCGCCTGGGACATGGTCGTGGTGCAGGCCGACGACCACCGCGTGATCTCGGCCCGGCTGGCCCGTCGCGGCCCGGCCGGCGGCGCAAAGGCCGGGCGGTGACGGCGGTCCCACCCTCCCCCGGGGATGGCTGGGCGACGAACCCGCCCGACGGCGGGGGACGGGACCCGGGCGAGCCGGTGCCGGGGCCCTGGCTCAGCGTCCGGCCTCGAAGCGCCAGACCGCGCGGCTGATGTCGGCCAGCAGCTCCCAGCCGTCGTCGCTCCCCTCGGTGCAGATGCTCAGCACGTAGGCGCCGCGCGGCCCTCCCAGCACCAGCCCGGCGTCGTTGAGCTCGGCCCCCAGGCTCCCGACCTTGTGGACCACGGTGACCTGGGAGGGGACGCCGGCCGGGATGCCGTCCTCGTAGTCGGTGTGGGTGAGCAGGGGATAGAGGTAGCGCTGGGCGGCGGCGCCACCCGCCCGGCCCTGGGCCTCGTTCACCAGCAACCGGGCCAGGTCGTCGCTGGTGGTGGTGTTGGGGTCCCAGAAGGCCGACTCGGTCGCGCCGTGGGCCCGGGCGTAGCCCTCCAGGGCCGAGGGACCGCCGTCCTCTCGGACCAGGATGCGGGCGGCGGTGTTGTCGGAGGCGATGCCGGCCCGCTCCTCCAGCTCTTCGCGGGTGAAGCACTCGCCCTCCTCGTAGTCGTCGTAGTAACCCTCCTCGTAGTCCTCGTCCTGGTAGCAGAGCCGGTCGTCCGGGCTCCACCGCCCGGCCGCCACCTCCTGGGCCTCCCGCATCAGCAGGGGGAGCTTGTAGGTGCTGGCCGCGACGAACGACGCGTCGCCGTTCAGCGACAGGGTCTGGGGCGAGGGGCCGCCCAGCTCCACCAGGGTGACCGCCCCGCTGGCGCTCTCCTGGTCGAGCAGCTGGACGATCTGCCCACGGAGGGCCAGGAGCCGCTGGGCGGCCGCCGGCGAGGCGGTGGGCGCCGCGGTCACGCCCCTGACCGCGGGCAGGATGGGCGGCGCCGGCCGGGCGCCGGTGAACCCGAGGAGGAACCCGGCCGCGAGGGCGGCCAGGCCGGCCAGGACGGCGACGAGCCTCTTCTCCACTCCTGGAAGGCAAACGGCGGCGCCGGCCGGAGGTTGTCAGCGGATTCCCAAAGGATTTGTAAGCGCCTGGCGCGACCCGGCGGTCGCGCCGGCGAGGCCCGGAGGTCCCGGGGCCGGCGACGACGGAGGGAACCGGCCGTATGGTGCGTGCCGGGGGCCGGGACCCTCACCCTCCGCGGCACGGTGGGCGGATCGTCCCTCGCCCGCGGCCGTGGAGCGGACCCCGTGGCCGGGCTCGCCTCCCTCTCCTCCACCGCCCGGGATCGAGCCGGCGGACGGGCAGGGCGAGCCTCGCCGCCCCAGCGCCCACCTCGGCCACCCGTCCGGGGAGGCGGCGCGGGTGCGGACGAGGCCCGGGGATCACGGCCGGCCGATCGGCCGGCCAGTGCCGGTCCCATCGGTCGGGCCGGTGCGCCGTGCCCTGCCCGGGCCTCGGCGACCGCCGGCCGACGTCCTCAGCCCGCCTCCGGGGGCGGAGAGGCCGAGCCGATCTGGAGGCTCCCCCGCAGCAGGAGCACCGGTCGCGGGCTGTGGTCGAGCAGGAAGCGCGCCGTGTGGCCAACCGATCGCGGCCCGGGAGGCTCCGGCCCCCGGCCGCTGCGGGCGGCGACCACGGCCAGATGACAAGCCCACTCCTCGGCCAGCCGGGACAGGACCCGGCCGGGCTCGCCCTCGGCCAGCACCGTGCGCGGGAGCGCTCCCAGCGTCTCCGCCACCCGCGCCGCCTCCTCCAGCGCCGCCCGCGCCGCCTCCCGCTCGGCCTCGGTGATGGCCCGGAGGTGGTGGTGGGGCAGGGGGCGGGGCAGCAGGCGACCGCGGGCCAGATCCAGCTCCCCCCGCATGCCGTTGTCGATGACGTGGGCCAGCACCGTCTCCTGCCCGGAGAGCGGCAGCAGGCGGTCGAGCAGGCCGAGCAGCAGCGGGCCGCCCCTGAGGTCGATGCCCACCAGCACCCTCATGGCCGCAATGTTGCGCCCGGGACACCGGCCGGGGCCAGCCGGCCCGGGCGGCCCGACGCCGAGCCGCAGGTGGCGCTAACCTCTGCGCCGTGGATCTGGGGCGGAGCCGGCCGCCGCTCGGACCGGGACGGAGGCGGCGGAGGTGAGCGGCGTCGGCGTGGGCCTCGCCCTGACCAGCGCGGTCCTCCACGCCGCCTGGAACCTGCGACTGAAGGCGGCCGCCGACCCCCTCCGCTTCTCTGCCCGAGCCCTGCCCCTGGCCACCGCCGGCGTCACCCCCCTGGTGGCGGCGGTCTGGCTGGCGACGGGCCGACCGCTCCTCCCCGGACGCGGGCTGGTGCTGGCCGGGGTCTCCGGGCTCTGCGAGCTGGTCTACTTCCACCTCCTGGCCGCCGCCTACCGCCGGGGCGAGGTCTCCTCCGTCTACCCCACGGCCAGGGGCACCGCCCCGGTGCTGGGCGTGGTGATCGGGCTCACCGCCTTCGGGGAGCGGCTCTCCGCTCCCGAGACGGCGGGGGTCGTCCTGCTGGTGACGGGGGTCTGGCTGGCCCGCCCGCCGGCCGCCTCCCGCCGCGCCCTGGGACCCGCCCTGGCCACCGGCTGTGCCATCGCCGCCTACACCGCGCTGGACGCGGCCGGGGTCCGGACCGGACCGTTCTGGCTGTACGAGTGGGCGGTCTTCGCCGTCACCTCCCTGCTCCTGCTCCCCTGGAGCCGGGGCGGGGGACCGGCCCTCCCGGCGGCCCTGATGGGGGGCATGACCATCGGCTCCTACACCCTGGTCCTGCTCGCCCTGACCCTGGCCCCGCTGGCGCTGGTGGCGCCCGCTCGCGAGGTGGGGGTGGTGCTGGTGGCGCTGTGGGGGATCCTGCGCCTGGGCGAGCGCGAACGCGCCCTCTTCAAGCTGGGCGGCGCCGGCCTGGTGGTGGCGGGGGCAGGGCTGCTGGTGGTCTGACCGCCCCGGCGCCTCAGGGACGGAAGCTCGCGGCCAGGGCCAGCCCCGCGGCCAGCAGCAGGCCGGGGGTGATCGTGGCCCCCAGGCGCAGGTAGTCCAGGGTGGAGACCTGCTGGCCGCGACGGCGGACGATCACCAGCCAGAGCATGGTCGAGAGCGAGCCCACGGGGGTGAGGTTGGGCCCCAGGTCGGCGCCGGCCAGCACGCCCAGCGCGAAGGGGAGCCGGAGGTGGGCCGCCGGCGCCCCGGAGAGGAGGACCAGGGTGGCGGGCACGTTGTTGAGCAGGTTGGCCAGCACGGCGCCGCCGACCAGCCCGGCACCCACCGCGCCCACCGGCCCCGTCACCGGAGCGGTGAGCCGCTCCACCAGCGCCCCGGTCAGGCCAGCCGCCTCCACCCCTCGCACCAGGACCAGCAGGCCGGCCACGTAGACCAGCAGGGAGAGGCTGAAGTGCTCGCGCACGGCCCGGAGGTCCAGGCGGCGGACCGCCACCGCCATCGCCGCCAGCAGCAGGGCGCCGGCGACCGCCACCGGACCCAGGGGGAGGCCCATGGCCGAGGCCAGCAGGTAGCCGACGGCCAGTACCGCCAGGCCGGCGCAGGTCAGGCGCAGGAGACGTCGGTCGCGCACCGCCGCCGCCAGCGCCGCCCGCCACTCCAGGTGGAAGCGCACCGCGGTCGGGCGCCGAAAGACCAGGACGAAGGCGAGCGCGTTGAGCGCCACCACGGCCAGGGAGGCCCCCAGCAGGTGGCCGGCGTACACGCCCAGGGAGAGGTGGAGGCGGTCGTCCACCAGCACGTTGATCGGGTTGCTGACGGGCAGGGTCATGGAGGCGGTGTCGGCGATGAAGGTGGTGGCGAAGAGGTAGGGCAGGGGCGGCAGCCTCAGGCGGGTCACGACCGCGTAGACGACCGGGGTCAGGATCAGGGCGGTGGCGTCGTTGGAGAGGAAGGTCGTGATCAGGGCGCCGGCGGCGAAGACGGCGAGCAGCAGACCCCGGCCCGACCCCCGGGCCACGGCCGCGGCCAGGACGCCGGCGGCCTCGAAGAAGCCGGCCGCGTCGGCCAGGCCCGAGACCAGCATCAGGCCGGTGAAGAAGAGGAACAGGTTCCACTCGCCCAGCAGCGCCCCCAGCGCCTGGGCCGGGCTCACCGCCCGTACGGCCAGCATCAGGGCGCCGCCCACGGCCGCGGCCGCGGCCTCGGGGAGCCGGCGGGGACGGATCAGGATCGCCGCCAGGGCGAGCAAGAAGACGAGTCCGGCCAGCGCCTGCTGCGGTCCCAGTTCCTATCTCGCTCCGTCCCCGGCCTCGATCGCAGCCCGCATCCGCGCCAGGGCAC
>DASRBU010000206.1:0-3429 GCA_035653475.1 Candidatus Dormiibacterota bacterium
ACCTCCTCGACCGGGTCGCTCCCCTGGGCCGGGCCGACCTGATCGCGGACCTGGCCCTGCCGCTGCCGGTGCTGGTCATCTGCGAGCTGCTGGGCGTCCCCTTCGAGGACCGCCACGCCTTCCGTGAGTGGTCGAACACCATCGTGCTCTTCTCCCGGCGCCGGGCCGCGGGCGACCTGGAGGCGGCGCAGCGGGGCCTCCGTCGCTACCTGGAGGGACTGATCGAGGACAAGCGCCGGCGACCGGCGGACGACCTGCTCTCGGCCCTGGTCGCGCTCCGGGAGGAGGGCGACCGGCTCTCCGACGACGAGCTGCTGGCCATGGCCGCGCTGCTCCTCATCGCCGGTCACGAGACCACGGTCAACCTGATCGGGAACGGCGTGCTGGCCCTGCTCCGGCACCCGGCCGAGCTGGCCGCGCTCCGCGCCGACCCCTCGCTGGTGCCGTCGGCGGTGGAGGAGCTGCTGCGCTTCGACGGCCCGGTGGAGACCGCCACCTGGCGGCTGGCCCTGGAGCCGGTGGAGCTGCACGGCCACCGGATCGAGCCCGGCGACCTGGTCGTCCCCGCGCTCGCCGCCGCCAACCGCGACCCGGAGCGCTTCCCCGACCCGGACCGGCTCGACCTCCGGCGCGACGACGCCGGCCACGTCGCCTTCGGGCACGGCGTCCACTTCTGCCTGGGGGCCCCGCTGGCCCGGCTGGAGGGTCAGATCGCCCTCGCCGGCATCCTCCGCCGCCTTCCCGATCTCGCCCTGGCGGTGCCGGCCGCCGAGCTCAGGTGGCGGCGGAGCATGATCCGGGGGCTGGAGTCGCTGCCGGTCACGTTCACGCCGTCGGGCGGAGCCAACGGGTAGCGCCGTTCAGCCGACGCCGGATCGCCCCGGTGCCGGCGTCCGGCGATGACGGCCGAGACCGGCCGATCGATGGCGGCACCGGGAGCCGACCACGTCCCTCATCGACACCGCGAGAGCAGGTCCGGCGATGACGTCGCCAGGCCCGTCGCCGGTACCATCGGCCGCGAACCAGGGGCGGCGCACGCGGCCACCACCGTGGCGATGGGTGGCTCCCGAACGCCGGCACCACCGCCCCCGGCCGTCCCCCGACCTCGCCCGCGTCGGGGAGCGCCGGCGACGCCTCGCGGGTCCGGCCGGCCGTGCCCGCGCCCGGCGGTCCATCGACCAACCATGGCCGGGTCGACCACCGCGGCCGGGCCACCGACCGCCCCCGACGGCCGGCGGAGCCCGTGTGGGCCAGGCCGGGGCCGAGCGGGACCAGGTCGTCCCGGCCGGCGAGGTCCTGCTCGCCGGCCAGGTCCACGGGCCCCGACCGTGGTCGGGCCGGCCGGGGCCGCTCACGTCCGGGGCTGGCCCCTCACCCACCGGCGCACCCACCTCGCGCGACTCCGAGGAGCGCGCCGCCCACCTCCGCCGCCACGACCCCGAGCTGCTCGAGCTTCGCCAACCGGTCGCCGCCCCCGACCGGGAGGACCGCGGGCGGCGCGCCCGGCTCCAAGACCTCGACCGTCTCGTCGCCCGGCACAGCCGAGTCGTCGACGAGCCCGTCGGTGGGGGTTCGGTCGGCGGGCCTGCCAGCCAGGACCGGGCCGTCCATCGTCGTCTCCGGGGACCGGTCCGCCCTCGCCTCGTCGACCACGTCCGTGGACACGAACTCCGGGCCGGCCCCATCTCGGGTCTTCCCGAGCGGCGAGCCCCCTGCCCCGGCTCGAGTCGGGCGTCGGTGGGGAGGGTCGACCGGTGGCCGCCGCCGATCCCGGCCCGGGCCGATCGCCGGCCTGGCAGGCCGGCCGTGCCGCTCCAGAGAGCCGACCGTGGGGGTGGCGGGTCCTCCACCCGGTCACGGCGAGGGCGGTACGGCCGGCGGGGCCGCTGCGCGACCCGGACCGCCCCCGAGGGCGCGGTGGGGCGAACGGGCCGGCACCCGGAGGGCGTCGTCGGCCGGCCCTGCCGCCGCAGGCGCATCCTCCCATCTCGGAAGGAGCGGAGCGGCGACGCCAGCGGGGAGGCGCCGTTCCCGCCTGCGCCCGATTCCCGGCGTGGTGGCGTCCGGTGGCACGGTGACGTCCTCGGGCCTCCGCCCGACAAGGACGGAGTGAGTATGATGTATGAACGTATGAAGAGAACCACGATCTCCCTCCCCGATGACCTGGCGGCGGCCGTGGAGCGGGCGGCACGGCAGCGTCACCTCACCGTCTCGGAGCTGAGCCGGCAGGCCCTCCGTGCCCACCTCGGCCTGGTCGGCGACACCCCGCGCCGCCTGGCCTTCGCCGACCTCGGACGGAGCGGTCAGGCCAACGTCTCCCAGGACATGGAGGATCTGCTCCGCACGGAATGGGGGAGCGGGAGGTGATCGCCGTGGTCGACGCCGGCCCGCTCTACGCCGTGGCCGATGCCGACGACCGACACCACGATGCCTGCCTCGCCGTCATGTCCCGCGCGGATCTGCAGCTGGTGGTCGCCGGCCTTGCCGTCGCCGAGGCCACGTACTTCGTCGGGAGCCGCCTCGGGCCCCGCTCCGAGGCACGCTTCCTCCAGGGCATCGGCGAGCTCGACATCGAGTGCCCTGCCCACGAGGACTGGCCTCGGATCGCGGAGCTGGTGGAGACGTACGCAGACTTCCCGCTCGGTGGCACCGACGCGTCCGTGATCGCGCTCGCCGAGCGGCTTCGGGCGCCGGCGATCGTCACCCTCGATCGCCGGCATTTCGCCGCGGTCCGACCCCGTCACCGCAACGAGTTCGTGTTGCTTCCCTGACCGCCGGCCACCCCGCCGATGCCGTGGGATCGTCCTCGGCCGTGGAGGAGCGGAGGGCTCGATCGGAGGGTCGAGCGTCTCGACGGAATCTGGAGCGAGGCCGGCCCGCGGTCGGCGCGACCGTCGGTCCGGTGCTGCTGCGCGCGGTCGATGGGGGGCCGGGCACGAGGGGCTGGGCCCAGGCCAGGTCATCGGCTGGACGTTCAGAGCCGGGTGGGGATCGGCCGGCCGCGGAGCGGTGGCGCCGGCTCGTTCCGGGCTGATGGGGGCCGAGGAGGAGAGGTTCGCTCGGCACCGGATGGGGCGTGTGGCGACGACCGGGTGTCGCCGGGCGGCTCCGGCTCCGGGCGGGTCGGGATGCCCGTGCGGCGCGCGTCACCCCTCGAAGCGCACGACGCGGACGGGGAAAGCACGCCCCGGTGAGCTCTCGGCCGTCCGGGCGTGTTTCGGATATCGCGTGTATGGCCACTGGTGCTCCTACCATTGCCGTGAAACCGGCCACCCTCGATCGGCTGACGATCCCCGACGACGAGATGTCCGCGAACGCCGCCGAGGCCGCGGCCAGGCTCGCGTCCTACCTGCGGGAGCATCCGGTTCCCCCTGGGCCTGCCGGCCGGGTCGTGCTCTGCGTTCCCGACGTGCCCGAGGTCAGGGTAAC
>DASRBU010000207.1:0-9327 GCA_035653475.1 Candidatus Dormiibacterota bacterium
GGCTCCCCGAGGGGGCCGCCGCGCCGGCATCGGAGCCGGCCGCGGCGGCGGCATGCGAGAGGGGGAGTGAAGAGGATTCGAGTCGGAAGGTGGGAAGGCCGGCCGCGCCCCCCGGACCCCGGGGCCGGTGGAAGCGCGTGCTCCGCAGGTGTCCCCGCCGCGGGGAGCCCACCGGACCGGCCCCGTCGGAACCCCGCCCCGAGGCAGGGGCGCCGTGGCCGCGGAGCCCGGATCGGCCTCTCACCTGCTGCACCTCCCGTGATCGCTCAACGCTTTCCGACCTCCGGGTCGCGCACCCGGTTCGCGCGCCCCGACCCCTTCATTGCAACCCCGCCGCCTTGGAGGAGCCTTACGGAAGGCTTAGAGGAAGCTAAGTTTCCCGTGGCCGTCGTCGTCCGGGCCCCGGCCTCCGCTCAGGAGGCCCGCGTCCGGGGCGTGGTCAGGGTCCGGGCCACCGAGGGCACGAACCGCAGCCGCATGAGCGTGCCGCCGTCGGGCGGCAGCTCGGCTGTGACCGTGGCTCCGTGCGCCTCCACCACCTGGCGCACGATGGCGAGGCCGAGGCCGGAGCCGGGCAGGCCGCGGGCGGTTGGGGCCCGCCAGAAGCGATCGAAGACGTGGGGGAGGTCCTCGGGCGCGATGCCCGGGCCGTGGTCGCGGACCGTGAGCTCGTGGTCCGCCACCCGGACCTCGACCGTTCCCCCAGCCGGGCTCCACTTCCCGGCGTTGTCGAGCAGGTTCGAGATCGCCCGTTCCAGCCGGTGGGCGTCGCCGAACACCACCGTCTCGTGTAGATCTCGCTGGAAGTGCACCGTGGGCCAGTTCCTCGCCGCCCGCTCCACCGCCTCGGCCGCCACCCAGTCCAGCCGCACCTCCTCGAACACCATCGGGACCTGGTCTCCGCGGGCGAGGTCGATCAGGTCCTGCACCAGCTGGCTCAGCTGCTGGACTTGGGCCAGCACGTCGTCCAGCATGCGCTCGCGCTCTTGGTGCGACAGGTCCGGGGACCGTTTCAGCACCTCGACGTTGGTGCGCACGCTGGCCAGCGGGGTGCGGAGCTCGTGCGAGGCGTCGGCCACCAGCTGACGCTGGCTGGAGAGCGAGCGGTCCAGGGCGGCCAACATGCGGTTGAAGTGGGAGGCGAGACGGCTCAGCTCGTCCTTGCCCCCGACCGGGACCCGCTGGCTCATGTCCCCGGTCTGGGTGACGTGGTCCACCGCCCCCCGCAGGCGCTGGATGGGCGCCAGCGCCACCTGGGCCAGCAGCCGGCCCAGGATCAGGGCCAACACGATCCCGCAGGCGGCGATGAAGGTGAGCACCACGCGCAGGTAGCCGAGGGTGCTGTCGATGTCGTCGCGTGGCTCGGCGACCTGGATGGCGAGCCCGTCGCCGGTCGAGGTGGTGAAGACCCGGACGTGGGTGCGGGTGTGGTCGCGGGCGTTGGCGACGTAGGCGTTCCGGAAGTAGCCCGGGGCCTGGCCGGCGGCCACCCGGACGTCGAGGGGGGTGGTGGGGAGGTCCAGGAAGTCGTCGCGCTGGCGCACGTCGGCCAGGTGCAGCACCTGGCCCTGGGTGTCGACGAACTGCACGTAGCCGGAGGGGCTGAGCGGCGAGACCGGGGCCAGGTCCACCTGCACGTAGGTGGCGTTGGGCGAGACCCCCACCACGTGGTACCGGGAGGCGAGGGCCTGGAGGTTGCCGTCCAGCCCGCCGATCAAGAAGGACTCGATCAGGTGGTAGATCAGGAGCCCGGGTCCGATGATGGCCATGGCCACGGCGGCCGCGGCCAGCAAGGTGAGACGGGCCTGGAAGCTCAGGTTAACGAAGCGTGTAACCGACACCCCGCATGGTGTGGATGAGCCGGGGCTCGCCCTCCGCCTCGAGCTTGCGGCGCAGATAGGAGATGTAGACCTCCAGGGCGTTGGAGCTGGCGCCGAAGTCGTAGCCCCAGACCTGCTCGAAGATCTGCGAGCGGGTGAGCACCACCCGCGGGTGGCGGAGGAAGAGCTCGAGCAGCCGGAACTCGGTGCGGGTCAGCTCCATTCGGCGCTCCCCCCGGCGCACCTCCATCGTGCGCAGGTCCATGACCACGTCGGCGTACCGGAGCAGGCTCTCCTGGGGTTGGGCGGTGGTGCGCCGCAGCAGCGCCCGGAGGCGAGCCAGCAGCTCGTCGAGCGCGAAGGGCTTGACCAGGTAGTCGTCGGCGCCGGCGTCGAGGCCCTCCACCCGGTCGCTGACCGCGTCGCGGGCGGTGAGGATCAGGACCGGGGTGCGGTTCCCCATCTCGCGCACCCGACGGCAGACCTCCACCCCGTCGATCAGGGGCAGGCCCAGGTCGAGCACGACCGCATCGTGATGGCCGCCGGTCATCATCTGCAGCGCCTGTCGTCCGTCGTGGGCGAACGCGACCTGGTAGCCCTCCAGGCGGAGGGCCCGATCCAGGGCCGCACGCAGCGAGGGATCGTCGTCGACGACCAGGATCTCCAACGCCGCACAGAATACGGCCCCTACCTTAGAGGGGTCTTAGCGGAGGGGTCCCAGCACCGACGACCCCGCTCCCCTCGGTGACCACGGCTTCTCACGACTCCCGAAGGTTTCCTTAAGGCCGCTTTAAGCCTGGTCAGCTCAACTTGTGGGTGGATGCCGCCCGGACCGGTCGGCGGAGGCCCGGAGTCGGTGGGGCCCGCACCACAGGAGGCAACGAGCGATGCGCGGCACGACCTGGCGCGAGGGAAGGGAGGGCTGGGGAGGAGGACTGGCGGCGACGCATCGGGCGGAGACGGCCACGGCCGGGCGGCTGGTGGCGCTGCTGGTGGCGGGGGACCCCCTCCAGACCGCCCGCTTCCGGCGCAAGCTGCAGCTCGACGGCTACTCGGTGGTCACGGCCGCCGGCCTCGACCACGCTCTGGAAGCGGCCGCCATCGTCGACCCGGACCTCGTCTTCGTCTGCCTGGGCGATTGGGGGATCCCCGCCCTGGTGCTGCTCACGCTGCGCAGCGACCCGGCCACGGCCGAGGTGCCGACGGTCCTGATCTCCGACCGGCCGGCCGAGGAGCTGGCCCGCGAGGTGGGCGGCCTGCTCCCGGGCGAGCACGTGCTCCGCCGTCGTCCGGGGCAGCTCCACGGCGCGCCGCCGCCCCGGTCCGGACGCCGGCGGCCGGCCCCGGGCGGTCGCCGTTGCTGGCGGGGGCGCTGAGGCGGGTCAGCGGTCGCGGAAGCGGGGCGCCCGCTTCTCCTTGAAGGCGGCGATGCCCTCGGCCGAGTCCTCCAGCGCATAGGCGATGGCACCCAGCTCGGCCTCCGCCGCCAGGCCGTCGGCGAAGGGCACCCGGTCGGCCCGCCGGATGGCCTCCCGGGCCAGGGTGAGGACGGGCAGGCTGTGGCAGGTGAACTCGGCCGCGAACTCGACCGCCGCCTGCACCACGTCTCCCTCCACCACCCGATCCACGAGCCCGATCGCCTCCGCCCGATCGGCGTCGACCATCCGGCCGGTCAGGATCAGCTGCCGGGCGCGGGCCGGCCCGATCAGGCGGGGAAGACGCTGGGTGGCGCCGTAGCCGGGGATCACCCCCAGCTTGATCTCGGGGCAGCCCAGCTTCGCCCCCCGCACCGCCACCCGGAAGGTGCAGGCCAGGGCCAGCTCGAGCCCTCCTCCCAGAGCGTAGCCGTTGATGGCGGCCACGCTCAGCAGCGGCAGCTCCTCCAGTCGCTGGAAGAGGGCCTGCCCCCGCTGCATGCGGCGCTTGTTCTCGATGGGCGGGCGGCTGCGGTACTCGTCGATGTCGGCCCCGGCGCAGAAGGCGCGATCGCCGGCCCCGGTCACGATCACCGCCCGCACCCCCATGTGCACGACCTCCTCCAGGTGGCCCTCGAGCTCGTCGAGCATGGCGAAGGTGAGGGCGTTCAGCACCTGCGGCCGGTTGAGCGTCAGCAGGGCGCAGTCGCCGCGGCGGGAGAGCTCGATCACGGTGACCCCCGGCGCCGACCGCGCCCGGGCAGGACCGCTGCCGAGAAGGACGATTCGAGCTGCATGGGCGACATCTCCAGCCGGCCGGCTCGGCCGGTCCGGCCCCGATCCATCGTATCCGCGCCGGCCCCCGACCGGCCGGGCCGCCGCGCTCCCGCCGGCGCGGGAGCGGCCGGGAGCGCTCATGGCGGCGACGGGCAGCCACCCGGTCGAGGGCCGGTCGCAACCTTCGGCGCTCACCGCGGCACGGCTGCGCGCGAGCCCTTCCGGCGCCGACGCGGGCACCGCCCGCCGCCGACGAGCGCGGTCTCTCTCCCCAGGGCCTCCGGCCGACCCCGATCCCGCAGCGTCGCCGGGCCGGCGGCGACGGCGACCGCCGGGGCCGGAGGCCGGCGTCCGGACCGGGGCGGCGGCGCGCCCGTCCGGCCCGGATCTCCGCGCCCGCGCTCGAGAGGGGCGCCGTCCCCGCCCCTGCGCGTTCCCACGCCCGCCGCGCCACCTCCGGGCCTGCCAGCGCCCTGGTTTCACCGCCCGGCCCGCCCCGGTGCCCCTCACGCTGGCCCGAGGGCCGACCGGGGCACCTCACACGTCGAGCACGACCTGGGCCAGCCAGCCCTCGCCGCCCGGCCCCAACCGGAGCTGGTGGCGGGTCACCGCCTTCACCGACGGGCCGGCGGGCTCGTCCTCGGGCCGGAGCCGCCGGCCCCCGACCCTGGCCACGAGGACGAAGGTCCCCTCGGGCCCGGGCTGGAGCTCGACCTCGAAGGTGGAGAAGATCACGCCCTCGACCTCGCTCCGGTACAGCAGCTCCTCCAGCCAGGCCACCAGCAGCTCCTCCGGGGAGGAGGCCTCGACCCGGATCTCGTAGGGGATGAGGGCCTCGGAGGAAGGCGGAGGGGCGAACACGGCGAACAGGCCTGCCCCCGCCCTGGCGAGACAGCTGTCCAGGGTGGGCCCGGTCGCCTCCATGATCACGTCGGCGGTATGGTCCTTGAAGGTCACCCCCCGGGGGCTCGCCTCGGCGGTCAGCTCCGCGTGTGCCATCGTCCCTCCATAATGGGCCGGGGGTGGGACGACCGCGGCCCATCTCACCGGTCCGGCCGCCTGGCCGGGCCGTCGGTCCCCGTGGCCCCATCTGGCCCGAGGGCCGGGTGGTCGAGCGGTCGAAGGTTGTCATCATCGCCTCCAACACCCGGCGCCCGGGGAGTGGGTGCCGCCGGCGTCACACCGCACAGCATCCGAGAGGAGCGAAGGGGCACGATCGATGGAACGTTCCGAGGACGAGGTCACCGTCCTCCTGGTCGAGGACGACGCGGTTCTCGCCGACATGTACCGGCTCAAGCTGGAGCAGGACGGCTACACGGTGAGGGTGGCCGGCGATGCCGAGACGGCCCTGGCCATGCTGGAAAGGGATCTCCCCGACCTGATCTTCCTGGACATCCGGCTCCCGCGCATGGACGGCCTGGCCTTCCTGGAGCACCTGCGGGCCAGGCCGCGCACCAAGGGCATCCCGGTCGTGATCGTCAGCAACTACAGCGAGGAGGAGCTGGTCCAGCGCGGCCTGCAGCTGGGAGCGCTGGAGTATCTGATCAAGAGCCAGACCACCCCGGGCCGGCTCTCCCGCGGGGTCCGGGGGTGGACCCGCCCCCGTGCCTCCCCGGCCCACGATCGCGGCCTGCGGCGACGAAACCTGCCCTGAGCCGCCCGGGACGGACCGCCGGGGCCGCGGGGGCGGAGGCCCGAGCCCGGCGGGGGGCGGTCCCGGGTCGGGGGTGAGGACGAGGCGGCCGAGTCCCCGAGCGAGCGTCCCGCCGCCCGGAGCCGGTATGCCACGTTCCCGGTCGGGCTCTAGACTCGGCTCGAGATGTCAAGCACGCTCGAGGCCGCGAAGGCCCTCCACGACGCCGTGATCGCCGACCGGCGGACCATTCACCGTCACCCCGAGCTCGCCTACCAGGAACGGGAGACGGCGGCCCTGGTCGCCTCGCGCCTGCAGCAGATCGGCATCCCGGTCCGGACCGGTGTCGCCGGCACCGGGGTCGTCGGCCTCATCGAGGGCGGACGACCCGGGCGAACCGTTCTGCTCCGGGCCGACATGGACGCGCTCCCGATCCAGGAGGAATCGGGCCGGCCCTACGCCTCCACCACGCCCGGCGTGATGCACGCCTGCGGGCACGACGCCCACACCGCCATCCTGCTGGCGGTGAGCCGACTGCTCGCGGAACGCCGGCACGAGATCCCCGGCCGGGTGAAGCTCATGTTCCAGCCGGCCGAGGAGGGCGGGGCGGGGGCCCTGAAGATGATCGAGGAAGGGGTGCTGGAGGACCCTCCGGTCGACGCGGCCTTCATGCTGCACGTGTCCCACCTGCACGCGGCCGGCACCGTGGCCACCGCCCCCGGCCCGGTCCTGGCCGGGGCCAACGCCTTCACCGTCACCATCGACGGCCGCGGCGGCCACGCCTCGCGCCCCCACCAGGCGGTCGACCCGGTGGTGGCGGCGGCCCAGGTGGTGACCGCCCTCCAGACCCTGGTCAGCCGGGAGGCGCCGCCCACCGAGGCCGCGGTGCTCACGCTCGGCCGGCTCAGCTCGGGCACTGCCGCCAACGTGATCCCGGACCGGGCCGTGCTGCAGGGCACCATCCGCGCCTATCGCGACGAGCTGATGCGGGAGATGGAGCGGCGGGTGGAGGAGGTCGCCACCGGCGTGGCCCGGGCGCTGCGGGCGGAGGCCAGGTTCGACGTCCACATGCGCTACCCGCCCACCGTCAACGACCCGGCCATGGCCGAGCTGCTGGCCGGGGCGGCCCGGGCCGTGCTCGGCCCGGCGGCGGTCCTGGAGGCGGAGCCGGAGATGGCGGCGGAGGACTTCTCCTTCGTGCTCCAGCGGGTGCCGGGCGCCATGCTGCGGCTGGGCGTGCGCTCACCCGAGTGGCCGGAGCCGCGACCGGTGCACACGGCCCGGTTCGACCTGGACGAGTCCGCCCTTCCCATCGGCGTGGCGGTCATGGCCCGGGTGGCGCTGGAGTTCCTGGGGGGGTCCGGGTAGGCCCCGCCGGGCGCCCTCGGCGGGGCGGTGGACCCGCGGCCGGAGCGGGGGCGCCTCGGGTGGGACCATCCGGGTCTCGGCCGACGGCCGGCGCCCGACCACCGGCCCTCGACCACCCCTCTCCCTACCCTCGGCGCTGCACTCCTTCTCCTACGTGGGGGCGAACCGACACGTCGATGGCAGCCGCTACCCCCTGGGTGCGGACCTGCCACCCCACATCGTCACCGCGCACGATCTCGTGACCACCCTGGCCTACCGACGCGACCTGCTCGACCGGGTGTCCGCTCGATGTCGAGAGGTATTCGACTACGGGCTCGCGATCACCCTGGCCCCGGAGCAGCAGGTGAGCCTGGTCGCCACCTCTCCCGAGCGACGCTTGAGCGTCACCGGCATGGGCAGTGGCTTCGTCCAGCTCACGTGGGTGCTGGTCATGCTCGAGCTCGCCGCCATGGAGCGAGACGGCGGCCGGCCGATCACGCCCGTGATCGGCATCGAGGAGCCGGAGCTCCACCGGCATCCCGCGCTCCAACCCCAGGTGGCTCGCGTGCTGGCGCACTTCCTCGGTGCGGGCCTTCAGGTCGTTTGCACGACCCAGTCCGAGCACCTGCTCGTGGCCATCCTGACCCTCGTCCTGTCCGGCCAGCTGGAGCCCGGCCAGGTCGCGATCTCCTACCTCTCCGAGGGCCGGGCAGAGCGCCTGGAGGTGAACGGACGCGGCCAGGTGACCGGAGGGTTGCGCGGCTTCTTCGAAGCCAACGAAGACGAGCTGAAACGATACCTCGAACTCCTCTCCAGGCGGTGACCAGGGTCGTCGTGGACGAGGGGCTGTGGATCCTGGCCTTCGCGGCCGAGGCGGGTTTTCATCCACCCCGGGACGAGCGGGAACGGGCGGGGCGGTTGGCGGCCGCCGAGCTGTTGCAGACGCCGCAGGTCGAGGCCGTTTGGGTGTTGAGCGAGGAGATCAACCGCGCCTACCGGCGTCGGCGGTACGAGCCCCCGTACAGGGGAGCGCTGTGGAAGCTGCTGCGGGACAGTTTGCTCCAGGTGATGGCCGACTCGTCGCGCACGCTCTGGCTGGACGAGTGGACGACGGTCGATGGTGATGACGATCACGACGACGATTGCTGGGTCGGAGCCGCGCCCACGGTCGGCCAGGGCTGTCTCCTGATCACCGCCGATGACCGCCTGCGCTCGGCATGGCGCCGGTCCGCGATCCCCGAGAGGAATGGCTTCGTGGTGCTGAGCATCGAGGAGGCCCGTCTCCACTTCGCGACGGGCGACTGAAGGCGACCGTCCCGCGGCCGGTGCTCGACCCCGAGAGCGATCGGCAAGCCCGGTGTGGACGGGCCGACGCCGTGCCCCTGCCCGGCCCGGTCGCGCCCATCTCGGGGGACGGCCCCTCCGTCGAGGGGGCCGCCCCGGAGCCACCCTGGGCCGAGCGGCGCCCCGCGAGCCGGCGCCCGGCACCGGGGTGGAGTCTCGGCCGCCGGGGTCCGGGTGGGGCCGGGACAGACGCTCGGGTGCGGTGTACCCTTCGAGCTGTGGGGCGAGCGGTGGTCGCGGCCCTCGAGGGGCGGAGGGCGTCCCCCGGCGGTGCGGGGCGCCGCGGCGGCGAGGGCGGCCGGCGCCGGGGCCGGTCCCCGGAGGCGGACCGAAGGAGAACGCGGGCACGGGTCCGATGGACGTGAAGGACGGGACGCTGGCCGACCGGCTCGCCATCCGCGAGGTGATCGAGAACTGGGTCGTCTGGCGCGACGCCGGCGACTGGGAACGGTTCCGGACGGTGTGGCACGAGGACGGGCGCATGATGGCCACCTGGTTCCAGGGACCGGCCGAGGAGTTCATCCGGGTGAGCCGCGAGGGTTGGGAGCGGGGGGTCAGCATCCTGCACTTCCTGGGCGGCACCTCGGTCGAGGTCTCGGGTCACCGCGCCATCGCCCAGACCAAGATGACCATCTCGCAGCGCGGTCGGGTCCACGACGTGCTCTGCGACGTGGTCTGCACCGGGCGCTTCTACGACTTCTTCGAGCGACGCGCCGGGCGCTGGGCCATCGTGCTCCGGCAGCCCATCTACGAGAAGGATCGGCTCGACCCCGTTGATCCCTCGGCCACGGTGCGCCTGAACGACACCCTCCTGGAGCGCTTCCCGCCCGGCTACCGCCACCTGGCCTACCTCCAGGCCACCCTGGGCTACCAGGTCAAGCCGGACATGCCGGGGCTCACCGGACCCGAGGTCGAGGCCCTGTACGCGCGGGGCGCCGCCTGGCTCGCGGGCCGGCCGGCGGCCGAGATATGGAGGGACGTGTCATGAGCG
>DASRBU010000208.1:0-10735 GCA_035653475.1 Candidatus Dormiibacterota bacterium
AGCCGCAAGCAGAAGGGTTCTGCCAACCGACAGAAGAGCGCGCGGCGACTGGCGCGGCTCCATGCCCGGATCACCAACTGCCGGGGTACCCCACGAAGCCAGCTTGGGGACCCCATCGGAACGGGTTCCGATGGGGAACCCCTTCGTGGGGACCCCCGGAGGCTGGCTCGAAGCCTTGCCGACCGTGCCTTCGGTACGTTGCGGTGGCAGCTCAGCTACAAGACCAGCTGGCGTGGTGGCCGGCTCATCGTCGCTGACCGGTTCTTCCCCAGCTCCAAGACCTGCTCGGCCTGTGGGATGGTGAAAGCCAAGCTGTCCCTGGCCGAGCGCGTCTTCACCTGCGAGGGATGCGGCCTGGTCATCGACCGAGACGTGAATGCGGCAAGGAACTTGCTCGCCGTCAGTGGGACGGAGAGGGGAAACGCCTGTGGAGCCGAGGTAAGGGGACCCCACGAGGCTGGCCTCGTGGGGACCCCGGTAAGACCCGGCGGTGACGCCGGGCACACGGCGATGAAGCAGGAACCCGGCGCCGCGCAAGCGGGTACGACCGGGACCGCCAGGGGTCCCCACGAAGCTGGCTTCGTGGGGTACCCCGCCACCGGGCAACTGGTGGCTGTGGGTCGGGTGGTCACTCATGACCACTGACTCGCAACGGATGAACACTCACTCGATCCGGACGGCGGCCGCGGGTCGGCTGGCGGCCGCGGTCGTCCTCACCACCATCCTGCTCGGTTGTGGAGCGGCCACCCCGCCGCTCGGGGCGGCGCGCGCCGCCCCGCGATCCTGGGCCGCACCGACGGCAGGACCAGCCGGTGCCGCGGTCGCGGGCACGGGGGAGCCGGCCGCGGCCCGGAACCTGGCGCCGACGCCGCCCATGGGCTGGAACAGCTGGAACGCGTTCGGACCGGACGTGAACGAGGCCCTGATCGAGGCCGAGGCGCAGGCGCTGGTCTCCACGGGCCTGCACGCAGCCGGGTACGACTACGTGGTGGTGGACGGCGGCTGGGCGTCGCCGGTGCGTGACGCGCAGGGCAACCTGCAGCCGGACCCCGTCCGCTTCCCCCACGGCATCGGGGCGCTCGCCGCCTACGTCCACCGTCTGGGGCTCAAGTTCGGCATCCACCAGGCGGTGGGGATGACCGACTGCGCGGGCCGGACGCCGGGCACCCAGAGCGCCCCCGGCGGGGAGTTCCAGGACGCCAGCACCTTCGCCGCCTGGGGGGTGGACTTCATCAAGTACGACCTCTGCCGGTACCGCTTCCCGCCCGGCACCACCCCCGGTGCCCCCGACCTGGCGGGTGTGACCGTGCTCCGGGACGGCCTGGTGGTGGGCCGCTACCGGGCGGCCGCGGCCGGCAACCTGCTCACCGGCGCCGCCCGGCCGGTGGCCTGCGGCCCCTGCCCGGGGGGGTGGGCGGTGACCGGCATCGGGCTCCAGGGCGGGACGGTGCAGTTCCGCAACGTGAACGTCCCCAGCCCCGGCGTCTACACCCTCCAGATCGCCTACGTCAACGTGGACCACAGCGGTGCCATGCTCCGCTCGCCGCTGCGCCGCCGCCGCCTGGCGCTGTTGAGCGTGGACGGGGGGCCTCCGGTCGCCACCTGGTACCCGGTGCCGACCACCCGGACCGGCACCGTGACCGGGTGGGGCAGCCTGGGCTCCCTGTCGGTCACGGTCGTGCTGCGGGCCGGGTCCAACACCCTGAGCTTCTCCGATCCCCACTCGATCGAGGACGTGGTCCGGAGGGCCTACCAGCGGATGGCCCGGGCCATCGCCCGCACCGGCCGCCCCATGCTGCTCAGCGTCTGCGAGTACGGCATGACCCGGCCCTGGCTGTGGGCCCCGGGCATCGGCCAGACCTGGCGCACCACGCCGGACGTCGGCGACCTCTGGAGCGGTCGCCCGCCCCACGACGACCACCGTCACCGTGGCTCCATCGGCATCGTGGCGGCCCTGGAGGACGAGCAGGGCCTGGGCGCCTACAGCCGGCCAGGGGGTTGGAACGACCCGGACATGCTCCAGGTGGGCAACCGAGGGACCACGCCGGTCGAGGACCGGGCCATGTTCAGCCTCTGGAGCGTGCTCGCGGCCCCGCTGATGGCGGGCAACGACCTCACCCACATGACCCCATCGGTACGGCGGATCCTGCTCAACCGCGAGGTGATCGCGGTCGATCAGGACCCGCTGGGCGCCGGCGGCGTCCGCCTCGTCGACCTGCCCGGTGAGCAGGTGTGGATGAAGCCGCTCTCGGACGGCTCCGTTGCGGTGGTGCTCCTGAACACCGGCCCGAGGGCCGCCTCGCTGAGGGTTCAGGTACGCACCCTGGGCCTTGCCCCCGAACCGGTCTACGTGGTCCGGGATCTCTGGGCGCACCGGGCTTCGATCAGCACCGGAGCCATCGAGGCCCGGGTGGCGGCGCACGGGGTGGCCATGTTCCGCGTCTGGGCCGCCCCGGGCGATGCCCGCATCCCGGTGACGGGCCCGGTCGCCCCGGGCTGAGCAGGCCGCGATCGACCGATCCGGACGAGCGAGGGGCCGGCGGGGCCGCCCGAAGCGGATCAGTCGAAGAGGTTTCGCTCCTTCCACCAGGCGGCCCGGGTGTCGATCATGCTGACCCAGGCCCGTGCCTCTTCCTGCATCCGTCGCTCGATCCCCAGCTCCTCCAGGAAGCCGACCCGCAGCCCGTCCTCCAGCGAGAGCAGGGGCACCCCGTAGGTCGAGGCGGCGTCCCCGAGCATCCGCTTGCGCCACGGATCGGGGGGGAGCGGCGGTGAGACGTAGCGCAACGCCCGCTGGATCCGCCACCACCAGCCGGGCAGGCCACGTTCCGGCACGGGCAGGTTGGGCACGTCCCAGGCCCAGTCGGTGAAGAGGCAGGCGATCGAGGCATGCTGGGCCCTGAACCCCTCCTGGCCGTGGAGCGCCACGTCACCCCAGGCCCGGATCAAGCCCAGGACCGAGCTTCGCTCCGTTCGCTCCGCCCGGGCGCGCTTGAGGCAGTTGATCAGGCTGAAGAGGCCCCAGAAGCCGCACCGGCAGCCCCTCCCTGGGGTCTGGGAACAGCGGAGCAGGGGTGCCAGGCAATGGGCCACGTTGTCGCCCGGCACCCAGGTGTAGCTCGCCGCCCACGACTCCAGGTGGGCGTCCCGCAGCCGCCATAGCCGCCATCCGAACAGTGCTTCTCGCCGTTCGCTCATCTGAGGAACCTCGGCTCCGCGGGTCCGATCGCGAGACCCCCTCGGGGGCCGACGAGATCTACGCTAACCACTTCTGGCTCCGGAAGCCAGTGGTCCCGATCACCGCCGGGGTCGCGGTCGTTGCGGGCGCGACCGGTCTATCCTCGTTCCTGGAGCCGAGGACGCATCCGGCCCGAGATCGGGCGAGGAGGTTGGCCGTGCTGCGATGGAAAGCCCATGCGACCAGGTTGCCGGCACCGGGCGAGGCCTTGCCCGGGCGGAGCGAAGCGATGCCGGTGCCCGAGCGCCACCTCGTGCTCGGGACCCGGCTGGCACCCCCCTATCCCGAGGGGACCGAGATCGCCGAGTTCGCCCTGGGCTGCTTCTGGGGGGCGGAGCGGCGCTTCTGGGAGCTGCCGGGCGTGGTGACCACCGCGGTCGGCTACGAGGGAGGGCCGACCCCGAATCCGACCTACGAGGAGGTCTGTACCGGGCGCACCGGTCACGCGGAGACGGTGCGGGTGGTGTTCGATCCCAGCCGGCTCTCCTACCCGCAGCTGCTCAAGGTGTTCTGGGAGGCGCACGATCCCACCCAGGGCATGCGGCAGGGGAACGACGTCGGCACCCAGTACCGCTCGATCGTGTTCACGCGTTCCGAGGAGCAACGCCGGGCCGCCGAGGCCTCTCGGGCCTCCTACCAGGAGGCGCTGCGCCGGGCCGGCTACGGCGACATCACCACCGAGATCCGCCCGGCGGCCGAGTTCTACTTCGCCGAGGAGTATCACCAGCAGTACCTGGCGAGGAACCCCAACGGGTACTGCGGGCTGGGGGGAACCGGAGTGGCCTGTCCCGTCGGCCCCCTCGAGTCCCGGGCCTGACGCCGGGTCCGGCCGGCCCTCAGCCCGCCGGGGTCAGGGCCGGGTCATCGATCCGGAACTGGGTGCGGTAGAGCCGGGCGTAGAGGCCGCCCAGCGCCAGTAGCTCGGCGTGCGTTCCCTGCTCCACCAGCCGGCCCCGGTCCATGACCAGGATTCGGTCGGCGGCGAGCACGGTGGAGAGCCGGTGGGCGATGACGATCGAGGTGCGCCCCTTGAAGAGCGGTTTCAGGGCGGCCTGGATCAGCCGCTCCGACTCGGAGTCGAGGTTCGAGGTGGCCTCGTCGAGGATCAGGATGCGCGGGTCCTTCAGGATCACCCGGGCGATGGCGAGGCGCTGCTTCTCCCCGCCGGAGAGGCGGTGGCCGCGCTCTCCGACCACCGTCTCGTACCCCTGGGGCAGCGACTCGATGAAGTCGTGGATGTAGGCGGCCCGGGCCGCCGCCACCATCTCCTCCTCGCTCGCCTCCGGGCGCACGTAGAGCAGGTTCTCGCGCACGGTGGTGTGGAAGAGGAAGGTGTCCTGGAACACGATGCCGATCTGGCGCCCGAGCGAGGCCAGGGTCACGTCCCGGAGGTCGTGGCCGTCGATCCGGATCGAGCCCTGCTGGGGATCGTAGAAGCGGGGCAGGAGGGAGGTGACGGTGGTCTTGCCGGCGCCGGTCGGCCCCACCAGGGCCACCAGCTCGCCGGGCTCGATCCGAAAGGAGACGTGCTCCAGGGCGTTGCCCTCGCGACCGTAGGCGAAGCTGACGTCGTCGAAGGTGACCTCGCCCCGCACCGATCCCAGGTCCCGGGCCCCGGGGCGGTCGGCGATCTCCACGGGCAGGTCGAGGTACTCGAACAGGCGCTGGAACAGCGCCAGCGAGCCCACCACGTTGACCTGGAGGCTGGCCAGCTGGCCCACCGGCCCGTACAGGCGGGAGAGCAGGACGGTGGCGAAGGTCACGACCGTGCCCACCGAGGCCTGGTGCTCGAGGACCAGGAAGCCTCCGTAGGCCCACAGCGCCGCCGGTCCCGCCGTGCCCAGCACCCCCATCAGCATGAAAAACCAGCGCCCGATCATCGCCTGGCGCACGTTGAGGTCGCGCAGCTCGCGGTTGAGGTGCCGGAAGCGGCGGTTCTCGGTCATCTCCTTGACGAAGGCCTTGACCAGCAGGAGGCCGGAGATGCCGAGCACCTCCTGCATGTAGGCGGTCAGCTCCGAGAGCTTGGCCTGGGTGCGCCGACGGGCCTCGAACGTCGCCCGGCCCACGCGGTGGGTGGGCAGGACGAAGACCGGCACCACCGCCAGGGAGGCGATGGTGAGCCGCCAGTCCAGGTGCGCCATGAAGACGACGGTGGTGGCGAGGACGACCAGGTTCTGGACCAGGTTGAAGATCGTGTCCGAGACCACGCTCTGCACGCCGTTGACGTCGTTGGTGAGCCGGGACATGACGTCACCGGTCCGGCTTCGGGTGAAGAAGGCCACGGACTGACGGATCACGTGGGCGAAGAGCTGGTTGCGCAGGTCGAACATGATGCCCTGGCTGATCAGGTTGCTCACGTAGGACTGGCCGACCCCGATCAGGCCGCTGAGCAGCGAGGAGCCGACCAGGGCGCCGATCAGGATCAAGACGAAGCCGAAGCTGCCGCTGGCCTGGGTGAGCCGGTCGACCAGCTCCTTCGTGACCTGGGCCGGGACCAGCCCCAGGAGCGAGGTGGCGCCGATGCAGGCCAGCACCACCAGCGCGTGGCGCCAGTAGGGTAAGAAGTAGGCGAAGACGCGTTGGAGGAGCCGCCGCTCGAGTCGGACCCGTGGCCGCTCCTCGACGCCGAAGTGGGACATGGCGTGCCAGGGTCGCACGCTGCTGCAAAGCCGACCCGTCGCCGGGATATTCCCGGCCATCGGGGCTGCCGGCCCGGGCCCCGCGCCCCGTCCTCGGCCGAGCACGGCTCGGGGTCGCGAGGGACGGAGGGCAGCGGCCGGCGTGGCCCGGGGCGACGCCGGCGGGGGCCGTGGATCGATGATGGAGATGGGAGGATGTCGTCGGAGACGAGCGGCCCTGGTCGGGGCGGCTTCTGGGCGCGGCTGCGTCCACGGCGGGCGCGGTCGGTGTGGTGCGGCGGGCGCCGGGTGGGCCGCGAGGTGGGTCGCGCCTCGGGCGGCGAGATCCTGGTGGCGAGCGGCCGGCTCGACCCGGTGGTCCGTCGGGTGCCGCCGGATGCCGTCACCGAGGCGACCCCCGAGCGGCTGCGGCTGGCCCTCGACCCCGAGACGTTCGAGCGTCTGCCCGGCTACCTCCCCGACCCGGAGCTGGAGGAGGCCGTGTACCGGTCCCTGACCGAGTTCCCGCCGCTGCGCAACCTGGGCCTGGGGTCGGTCCGGGTCACCGCCCGCGAGGGCCGGGTGACGCTCGCCGGTCACCTCCCGACCGATGTCCTCAGGGAGGAGGCGGTGCGACGGGCGGCCGCCACCTGGGGGGTGCGGTCGGTCGACGACCAGCTGGTCGTCGACCGGGAGCTGGTCGTGGCCGTGAGCCGTGCCTTCCTCGGCCACCCCCGACTCCGGCGCGGCGGGATCCGGGTTCAGGCGGCCATGGGCACGGTCACCCTGGAGGGCGAGGTGGAGAGCCGTGAGGACGCCGAGCTGGCACGCTCGCTGGCCTGGCGGGTCCCTGGCGTGGTGGCGATTCGAGACCTGATACGGGTCGCCGCCGAGCCCGAGTCGGACGTGGACGCTCGGGCCGAGGAGAGGCCCCGCGTGCCGTAGGCTGGAGCAAGGGGGCGGGCGCCCGCTGGGAGTCGCGCCCGTCGCGTCCGGGGTCCGGTTGGGGCGCCGCCGCGCCCGTCCCGGGAGGTGTGTCACAGGGAGGAGCGATGGAGCAACCGCCACTGTCAGGCGTCCGGGTGCTGGAGGTGGGGAACTACATGGCCGGCCCCTTCTGCGGGATGCAGCTGGCCGACCTGGGGGCCGAGGTGATCAAGATCGAGCAGCCGGATGGGGGGGACCAGGTCCGGCTCACCGGCCCGTTCCTGGACGGGGAGAGTTCGCCCTTCGTGCGCCTCAACCGCAACAAGCGCTCAATGGTGCTGGACCTGAAAGCGGCTACGGGCAAGGAGGTGTTCCGACGGCTGGTGCGGGCCGCGGACGTCGTGATCGAGAACCTGCGTCCGGGGACGATGCGGGACTTGGAGCTGGACTATCCCCGCCTCTCGGCCCTGAACCCGCGGCTGGTCTACGTGGCCGCCTCGGGCTGGGGGCAGGACGGGCCGCTCAGCCAGCTGGCCGGTCTGGACATCATGGCCCAGGCCCGGAGCGGGCTGATGAGCATCACCGGGACGCCCGGGGGAGACCCGGTCAAGGTGGGGGTGCCGGTCTGCGACCTGGTCTGCGCCCTCTACGGCGCGCTGGCCGCGGTCTCGGCCCTGCGCGTGCGGGAGCGAACGGGCCGGGGCCAGTACATCGACGTCTGCCTCTTCGAGGCCGGCGTGTCCCTGGCCGTCTGGGAGGCAGGACGGTACTTCGCCACCGGTGAGGTGCCGGGGCCGCTGGGCTCGGCCCACCAGGCCAATGCCCCCTACCAGGCGGTCAGAGCGGCCGATGGCTGGTTCACGGTCGGGGCGGCGTCGACCAGGAACTGGACCGCCCTCTGCCGGGCCCTGGGCCTGGAGCGGCTGATGGACGATCCCCGCTACCAGGACACCAACGCCCGCCACCGGCACCGGGAGGAGCTGATCGCCGAGATCGAGGCGGTGACCCGCACCCGGCCGGTCGCCCACTGGCTGGGCGTGCTGGAGGAGGCGGGCGTGCCCTGCGCGCCCATCCAGCGCTACGACCAGGTCTTCGACGATCCCCACCTCCTGGCCCGGGGGTTCTTCTGGGACGCCCCCCACCCCCGGCTGGGGGCCGTGCGCCAGCTCGGCAACCCGATGCGCTTCTCCGAGAGCCGGGTGCGACGGGAGCGGGCGGGGCCGCTCTTCGGCGAGGACTCGGAGGCGATCCTGCGCGAGCTGGGCTACCCGGAGGGGGAGATCCGCCACCTGATCCAGTCGGGCGTGGTCAAGACCCCGGCCCAGGAACCGGTGAAGGCGGGAGTGACGCGATGAGGACACAGCGGGACGTCGTGGAGCTGGTGCGAAGCCCGGCCGAGGAGCACGGGGAGCTGATCGCCGAACGCTGGGGGCCGGTGCAGTGGGTGATCTTCAACCGACCTTCGGCCCGCAACGCCATGACCTGGGGCATGTACGAGCGACTGGTCGAGGTCTGCGAGGAGGTGGGCGGTGATCGGTCGGTGAAGGCCATGGTGCTCACCGGGGCCGGCGGCCGGGCCTTCGTGGCCGGCACCGACATCGCCCAGTTCCGCTCCTTCACCACCGCCCAGCACGCCCTCGACTACGAGGCCCGCGGCAACCACGTCATGCGCACCCTGGAGACGGTGCGCGTGCCCACCATCGCCGCCATCGCCGGTGCCTGCACCGGGGGCGGAGCGGGCATGGCCGCCTGCTGCGACATCCGCATCGCCTCTCCCTCGGCTCGGTACGGGTTCCCGATCGCGCGCACCCTGGGCAATTGCCTCTCCATGCAGAACTACGCCCGGCTCTTCGCCCTCCTCGGACCCGCCCGGACCAAGGACATCATCCTTCGGGCCCGTCTCATGGACGCTGCCGAGATGCTGGCCTGCGGCCTGGTGAGCGAGGTGGTGCCGGACGAGGAGGCCCTGGTGCCGCGCGCCCAGGAGCTGGCGGAGCAGATGGCCGAGCACGCGCCCCTGACCATGGAGGTGACCAAGGAGGCCCTGCTCCGCATCCGGGACCGCCTGGTGCCCGAGGGTGCCGATTCGGATCTGGTGCTGAAGGCCTACCTCTCCCGCGACTTCAAGGAGGGGGTTGAGGCCTTCCTGGCCAAGCGCAAGCCGGAGTGGCGAGGGGAATAGGTGCCGGACGGCGCCGACCTCGGCCAGCGCCGATCGGCGACGCCGGCGAGTTGCTACTATGAATGGCCGTCGCGATCCGGCGGCGCGGATGCCTCGCGTCCGGCCGGAGCGGGGCGGTCGAGGGCGTGCCGAGGTAGCTCAGCCTGGTAGAGCACGTGACTGAAAATCACGGTGTCCCCAGTTCAAATCTGGGCCTCGGCACCACCCCATGGCCAGATGGGGCGACGACGAAGGGAGCCCCGCTGAGGCGGCGAACCTCGGCGCGTCGCAGCGGCCACCCGTCCGCGCACGTTCGCGGAGGGTGGCGTGGTCTTCCTCCTCCGGGTGCACCGGTGCGCATCGAGCGCATCCATCACCCCGGCGGGCAGCGTGGTGTGGCGCGAGCCGGGCGGGTTCGGCGCCGCCGGCGCCAGCTCGCGGCCCTTCGTGCGTCCGGCCGCCACCCAGGGGACCAGCGCCACGTGCCGCCGGTCGACCTCCGCCCACCGAGCCCCGGGTGAACGATGCGGAGCGCTCGGCGGTCGTGGGCGACCGGGCGAGCGCTCACGAAGGGCCTCGGGAGGCGGCGGTGGCGGACCCGGCCGCGAGCGCGCAGCGGGCGCCGCCCGAGCGACGAGGCCGCGGTGGAGACGCCCGGCGTGCGTTTCGAGCCCCGGCCGGACCGACGTTGCCCCCGAGCCGGGGTGGGAAGCCCTCGAACCCGCGGCCGGCCCTACCCCTGGTCGGCCGCGACGAGCCGGCCGGGCCTCAGGGCGCCCATTCCCGCCCCCTGGCCGCCTCCCGCTCGCCGAGCGCGGGGTAGGCCGGGCACCGGGCCACCCCGACTCCATACGGAGGTGGTGAGCCGGTGGAGGCCCCAGGAGCGGTGGGAACGTGACCGCCGGCGGCCCGGCCCCGGGGCTCCGAGCGCTCGACCGTCCCGCCGACCGTGCCGCGCGGCACCGGTCGGGGCCGTGCTGGCAGGGTCGCCCTCGCCCAGAGGGCGGAGACCGATGGGGCGCTGGGGGGCACCCGTGGGCTCCGGCTCCGGGGCCGAGAGCCCGAGGGCGTTCGTCGCCGTGCCCACCGCCACCGCCCGTTCCCGAGGGGAGCCGGTCGGGACCGGGCTGGAGATGCCCTCTCTGACAACGTGGGCAGGCGGATCAGGTCGCGGGCCAACGGTCCTGGCCGAGGGATCGGTTCAGCACCGCGGTGGTCGCGCTCGGTTGCGCATCGTCCCTCCCTTCGTCGTTCTCGGCCCGTCCCGCGGATGGTTGTGGTCGGTCGCGGATCGGGCGCGAGCGGCCGTCAGCGGATCGGTTCGGCCAGGGCGACGATGATGCCCGCGGGACCGCGGAGGTAGCAGAGCCGGTAGCTGTCCTCGTACCGCGCCACCTCGCCCAGCAGCTCGGCGCCGTGGGCGCGCAGGCGGGCGATGGTGTCGTCGATGTCGTCGACGGCGAACATGACGCGATGCAGGCCCAGCGTGTTGGGCGGCGGGTCCTGCGGCTGGGCGCCGACCGCCGCCGGGGCGTGGTACCTGGCCAGCTCCAGCTTGCCGTGACCGTCCGGAGTCCGCATCACCGCGATGTCGCTGCGGACGCCGTGGAGCCCGACCGTGCGGTCTGCCCAGTGGCCCTCGATCTGCGCTTTGCCTTCCAGCTCCATGCCGAGCTCGGTGAAGAAGGCGATGGCGGCGTCCAGGTCTTCGACGACGATGCCGACGTTGTCCATCCGCAGAACGGTCATGGTGGCCCTCCTCCTTCGCCGCGCAGCCCGCCGTGGCCG
>DASRBU010000209.1:0-4759 GCA_035653475.1 Candidatus Dormiibacterota bacterium
TCCTCTTCTTCACCCCCTTCGAGAAGACCAAGACCCTCCTCGGCCTGCTCGGCTCCTGGCTGTTCCTCCCCCTGGTCTCGCCGATCTCGCTCGTCGCCCTGCCCGCGCTGCTGGAGCGGTTCTGGTCCTCCGACGTCAACACCTGGACGACCAGGTTCCAGTACTCCATGATCCTGGCCCCGCCCATGGCGTTCGCCACGGTCGAGGTCCTGGCCCGGCTGCGGACGCGTCTGCGGCGATCCGCGTCGCGCTTCGCCTCCGAGGGCGCCCCCGGGAGCGGGTGGCGCCGGGGTCCCTCCGAGTGGCTGCCGGCGGCGCTGGCCGGCGCCGTCCTGGCCGCGAACGGGTTCGTCGCCTTCGCTGGCGTCCAGCCCTTCCGGGACTTCCCCTCCTACCTGACCGCGAACCAGTCGGCGCAGCTCGATGCCTGTCTGCGGACCATCCCCCCCGACGCCGGCGTGGACGCCGGCTACTACCTGGTCCCTCACCTGGCCAGCCGGCGCTCCATCGCCATCCTCCCTCCGGCCTCGAACGCCAGCTACCTGGCCGTCGACCCGGCCACCGAACCGGATCGGGCCGTCCGGGCCCAGACCCGGCAGATCGTGCTCCAGGCCCTGGCCGGCGACTATGGCGTGGTCTGCTCCCGGGGGATGGCGCTGGTGCTCGAGCGCGGAGGCGGAAGCGAGAACACCCGCCTCTCCCCGCAGATGAGCAGGTTCCTGGGGATGGGGCCGTGAGCCGATCCAGCCCCGCCCGTGACCTAGGATGCACACCGCCCATGTCCGAGTTCGAGAAGCTGAGCGGCCTCAGCCTGGTGCTCCCCGCCCACAACGAGAGCCAGAACCTGCGCTGGCTCCTGCCCCTGCTGAGTGAGGTCCTGCCTCGACTGGCCGAGCGCTTCGAGGTGATCGTCGTCGACGACGGCTCCACCGACGGCACCGGCGAGATCGCCGGCGCCCTCGCCGCCGAGCTGGGGATCCCGCTTCGGATCGTGCGCCACGAACGCAAGAGCGGCTACGGTGCCGCGGTTGGCGATGGGCTGAGGGCGGCCGGCCTCGAGTACACCGCCTTCACCGACGCCGACGGGCAGCTGAATCCCGCCGACCTGCGCCTCCTCATCCCGCACCTGCGGGAGGCCGACCTGGTCGCCGGCTGGCGGACGAGCCGGGAGGATCCCCTGACGCGCTCGATCACCAGCGGCGTGTTCAACCTCCTCATCCGCCTCGCCTTCCGGCTCGAGGTGAGGGACGTCGACTGCGCCCTGAAGATCATCCGGACGGCCGTCCTGCGCCGCTTCCCCATCACCTCGAAGAGCGCCCTGATCAACGTCGAGCTCTACTACCGGGTCCGCCAGCTGGGCGGCCGCTTCGTTCAGGTGCCGGTGCCCCACTACCCGCGCCGCCTGGGCCGGCGGTCGGGGGGGCGGCTGGTCCCCATCCTGCGGGCGATCAAGGAGCTGGTGCTGCTCCGCTGGCGGCTGTACCGGGAGCGGCCGACGGCGGTCCTGGACTGAGGTCTTCCCCCGTGCCCCGGGAAACCGGGATGGGTACGCCGCTGCCGCGCGGCGACCAATCTCGCCGAGGTGAGGCTCCACCGGCGTGGAAGTCCGCCTCCGCCGCGGCGACGACATGAGGCGGTGGGTGGTAGCCCTTCGCCTCCGAACGGCCGGCGCCGGGCGGGTCGCTTCGGAGCGGGCCGATCCGGGCTCGGCCCGATCGAGTCGTTGAGGAGCCGGTGGTCGGGCGCGGCCACCTGGCTCCAACCCTTGAGGTTGCCGGCGCCCCGCCGTTGACGACCCGTGGCGGCAGAGCTATGCTGCTTTGGTCTGATCATTAGACCATCTCGTCCGGACGGGAGGGAGCGAGGAGAGATGTGCGATGGGCCCCGGGGGCCGCAGGGGGCGCTGGCCGGGCTCGTCCTCGCCGCCTGCGGGAAGGAGCTGCTGCCCGGGGGGCACCGGAGCCGAGGTTTGCCGACACCTCGCCCGTCGACCAGCTCGACCGATCCGGCTTCCCTCGCGGGAGCCCGGTGTTCGAGAGGAGTATCGATCCAATGGCAGCAGGTGCGTGGGACAGATCCGGGCTCGCCCTCGCGGCGGGCCTCATGGTGGTGCTCGCCGGATGCGGCGGATCCCCGACCACGTCCCGGTCTTCGCCGGCTCCTGTGCACCTGGTCGTCGCCTACAGCGAACGCTACGAGGGCCAGCTGCCGGTATGGCTGACGCAGGAGAGCGGCATCTTCAAGAAGCATGGTCTCGACGTCGACCTCCAGTACATCGCCAGCTCGAACGCCATCGCCGCCCTCGTCTCGGGGCAGACCCAGATCTCGCAAGGCGGCGGCTCCGAGGCGGTCAGCGCGGTGGCCGGTGGCGAAGACCTGGTGATCATCGGCAACCTCATACCCGTCTACCCCTACGTCTTCGAGGTGGTGCCGAGCATCAAGGCGGTCAGCGACCTGCGGGGCAAGAAGATCGGCGTCAGCCAGCCCGGCTCGGAATCGGACATCGCGACCCGGGCCGCCCTCGAGAAGGTGGGACTGCAACCCGACCGGGACGTCACCATCGTGCCGGTGGGCTCCTCGCAGAACCGCACGGCCGCGCTGGAGAGGGGCGCCATCGACGGGGGTCTCGACCAGCCTCCCTACTCGATCCTGCTCGAGCGGCAGGGCCTCCATCCCCTGTTCGACCTGGCCTCGCTGAAGTTGCCCACGGTGAACAACGGGATCATCGTGCGGCGCAGCTACCTCCGAACGCACAGAGACGTCCTCCAACGGTACGTCGACGCCCTCGTCGAAGGGATCGCCCTGATGAAGAAGAACGAGACCCTGTCCATCTCGGTGCTCGAGAAGTACCTGAAGCTGAACGATCGAGCAGCCCTGCAGGCCACGTACCGGTTCGCCACCCGGGAGCTGTTCCCCTCGCTGCCCACCATCGACACCGAGCAGCTCCAGGACATCGTCACCGTGCTCGCCGCGAAGAACCCGAGGGTGGGGCGGCTCCGTCCGTCGTCGGTGATCGACGATTCGCTGGTCGAGAACGCCGGCCGGACACGGTCGGCGCGTGGCTGAGGAGGTGATTCCATGTGTGAGGCACACTCCGACCACGAGGGGAGCATCCCCGCCACCACGGCCGTCGCGAACCCACCCACCCCCACCCTGGACATCTCTGGCCTGCAGCCCTATGCCGAGTTCCTCTGCACCCAGGAAGGCATCCGGCGCACGGCGGTGGGATTCATCGGCTACTCGGCGGTGGGCCCCGGTGACCGGGTGTTGATCGCCGTCGACAGCCAGTACGACAACCGCATCCCGGAGGCCATCGCCCGTGCCCTCCGCGATCGGTTGGGCGCCCGGCCCGACATCGTCATCGTGGACGTGGGGCCGGACCGGCCCTTCGACGAGGTGGACGAGATCCGGGCCATCATGCGCCGCGAGCCCTGGCGGAACGCCCCGAGGCGCTACGAAGGTGTGCCCTGGGTGGAGGAGCTGGCGGTTCGCGAGCGCTACGCGATGCTGATCCATGGCCGCGGCGGCGGCCATGCCGCCGACCCGAGGGTCGAGCGCTACGAGTTCATCCCCTGGCAGATCGAGGAGCACCTGGCCTGCGCGGCCACCACCTATCCACGGGAGCTGCACGCGCTGATCAACCGGAAGGCGTGGGAGCCGATCTGGCGGGGCGCCGGCGGGCGCGTGCACCTGACCGACGCCGAGGGCACCGACCTCGCCTACACCCTCTGGCCCGACTACTACGGCCGCCGCGGCACCCCCTTCAAAGAGTCGCCCAACATGGGACACTTGATGGCCCATCCGCTCCCACCCATCGTGCCCCGGGCCGATGCCGAGGGCGTCGTCACCGGCACCACCAGCCACTTTTCCCGCGCCTTCCCCCGCATTGGTTTGCGGCTGGAAGGCGGTCGTCTGGAAGCGATCGAGGGGGGTGGCGGTTATGGCGAGGCGTGGCGCGAGCTGCTCGAGGAGAGCCGGTCGACTCGCTATCCGTGTTTTCCGCGCGAGGGCCTCTTCTGGCTCTGGGAGGTAGCGATCGGCACCAATCCCAAGATCCGGCGGCCGTCCACCATCCACCTCCACTCCTCCGGCGGCTTCGAGTGGGAACGGCGCCGGTCCGGGATCATCCACGTTGGGCTCGGCACCTCGTGGCGGAGCGAGTACGAGGATTGGGCGGGAGAGCGCGGTCTCCTGTACGGCCACCTCCACGTCCACCTGCTCTTTCCGACCCTCGACGTGGTCATGCCCTCCGGTGAGAGCGTGCGGGTCATCGACAGGGGACGGCTGGTGGCGCTCGACGACGCCGAGGTACGCGAGCTGGCGGAGCGCCTGGGAGATCCCGACGACCTGCTGACCGAGGACTGGATCCCTGAGGTGCCCGGAATCAACGTCCCGGGATCGTACGAGGAGTTCGCGCGCGATCCATCGCGGTGGATCTACCGGTCCGAAGGCTCTCCGGCCTGACGGTCGTGCCCTTTCGCCGAGGGGGCAGGAAGGGTGGTCCCCTCCCTGCCCCCGTTCCGTTCGTTAGCCGAGGGGACTCCGGGCCGGCTGCGACCGGCCCGTCGCCCGGCGGGGGCGGAGGCCGACCAGCGCTCCCTGGCGCCAGTCGACCCGCGGCTCGATCGTCTCCACCCGGACCCGGTGCCGGTAGCGCTCCACGGTCTGGATCACGTCCTCGATCAGGGTCTCGGCCAGGAAGTGGGGCTCGAGCCCGAGGTCGAGGAGCTTCTGGTGCTTGGCGTTGTAGTAGTGGCTC
>DASRBU010000210.1:0-2210 GCA_035653475.1 Candidatus Dormiibacterota bacterium
CGACGTGGACCACCACTCGGTCGACCCTCACGTGCAGCGGCTGCGCCGCAAGCTGGGATCCTCGGGCGACGCCGGGATCACCCTGGAGGCGGTGCCGGGGCTCGGCTACCGGCTCTCGCCCCGGAGCTGAGCCCTCCCGCCACGGCCGGCCGGCGGCCGATGGACGGCTTCTCGCCGGCGGGGTGCGATAATGTCCCTGCCTGAGCATGGACGAACCGACCCCGCCCGCGGGTGGGCACCAGGGCGATCCCGCCGCTCCTTCTTCGCTGCCGCTCCGCACCGGCGTCAGCGCCACCTGGACGGCGCTGGCGCTGGGCACGGTCGTGGTGGTCTTGATCCTGATCTTCATCCTCCAGAACCTCCGTCAGGTGGAGGTCAGCTTCCTGGTCTTCTCCGGCCGGCTGCCGCTGGGGGTGGCGATCCTGTGCGGCGCGGTGGCCGGGGTGATCATCACCTTCGCCGTCGGGGCCGCCCGCATCCTCCAGCTCCGGCTGATGGTGCGCGCCTCGAGCCGGCGGACGGAGCGGCCGGCCCCGCCGGCCCCGCCGCTCGACCCTCCGGCGGGGTCGTAGAGGACCGGGCGGAGGCCAGGGCCGCTCGACGCCCACGCCGGCCGGCCTGGCAACATTGGTAACTCGTGGCAACCCGACGCGCCCAACCGTCTCCTCACGGGACCGAGACGTCCGCTCGGCCGATGCGCCCCTTGCCGGCGCTGGCCGTCAGCGCGGTCGTGATCGCGACCGTGCTGGCCGCAGGCGCGGCCACGGGCTGGCTCCTGGCCCCCCACCCGAGTGGTCCCTTCGCCGGATGCACGACCGCCGAGCAGCTGGCGCCCGGCCACTACGCGGCCCCGCCGCCGATGTGCATCGACCCCACGGCCTCCTACCAGGCGACCATCCGGACCACCAAGGGGTCGTTCACCGTCGACCTCCTGGCCCGCTCTGCCCCGCGGACGGTCAACAACTTCGTCGTGCTCGCCGTGCACGGCTACTTCGACCGGCTGCACTTCTTCGACAACCGCAGCTGGGTCATCCGGACCGGCGATCCGCTCGGCGACGGCCGGGGCGGGCCCGGGTACGACCTGCCCCCCGAGCGCGGGGCCGGCGGCTGGGCGCCCGGCTCCCTGGGCATGGCCAGGTTCCCCGACGGGCGGATCAGCGGCTCGCAGTTCTTCATCCTCAAGCAGGCGTGGCCGGGCGGGAACCCCAGCCTGGACTACAACCGCTTCGGGACCGTCAGTCGGGGCCTCGACGTGGTCGACAAGCTGACGCCCTCGGATACGATCGTTGGCGTGCAGGTGAGGCGCGCGTGACCCGGCTCGGCCGGTGGATCCCCGCCCGTATAATCAGCTGGAGGTTCCTGAGCGATGCCATTTGGCTTCCACCCGCTGTGGCTCGTCGTCCTCCTCGTCATCGTGCTGATCATCTTCGGTCCGGGTAAGCTCCCGGAGCTCGGGGGCGCCCTGGGAAGGGGGATCAGGGAGTTCCGCAAGACCTCGAACGAGCTGAGCGAGGAGATGCGGAGCGCGATCGACGAAAGCCGGGGATCGGGCGGTGATCCCGGCCCCACCAAGGCCCCGACGGCCACGGCGTCGACCACCACGACCGAGCCGGCGCAAGCGGCGAGGACCGAGCCCGAGGCCAAGGGCTAGACGCCGGAGATCATGGCCCTGCTCGGCCGGGGCTCGCGCCAGCCTCGCCGCCCGGGGCGTAACGGATCACGCGCTGGGCGCTGGCATCGAGGGCGCTGGGGCGGGGCGTGGCCACGACCAGGTTGACCCCGCGCCGGCGTACGCCCTTGCGAATGCGCAGATCGAAGATGGGGGCATCGTCGAGCGGCTCGCAGCCGACGACGAGCACGGTGTGGGCGAATTCCAGGTCGGTGACGGTGGCCTGAAGGTCGGGGGCGGCCAGGGCGTGGGTCAGGCCGACCGGCGGCGCGCTGTCGGAGCGGCAGTCGATGTCGTTTGAGGCGAGCCCCTCGCGGAGCAGGCGCCCGAGGAGGAAGCCCTCCTCGTTAGTGGCCTGTCCGCCCACGAGCGCGCCGACCCGCCCCGCGTGCGAGCGCAGCCCCGCCGCCGCCTCCAGCGCCCGTTCCCATGACACCTCGCGCAGGCGTCCGCCGTCCCGGACCATCGGGGCGGTGATCCGCTGATCGACGTGAATCGCCTGGTAGGCGAAGCGACCCTTGTCGCACAGCCAGCCGTCGTC
>DASRBU010000211.1:0-6877 GCA_035653475.1 Candidatus Dormiibacterota bacterium
GCCAGCAGCACCAGCCCCGAGACCAGGGCCGGGAGCCGGGTCAGGACACGCCACCTGGAACCCATCCCGCAGCTCTCAACCATGCTCAACTCCTCTGCACACCCTCCCAGCCGTGCTCGATGAGACCGGGCAGCCCGGTGGAGCCCGGACCACCCCGACCTATGGATGGACGCTCCAGCGCTCCGCCCTGATCGGTCGCTGGCCCTGGTCGGGCCGAGCAGGAAAGTGCTAGGGTTTCCTCCCAGGTATTTCCTTGACGGAAGCCGATGGCTGCGGTGACAGGAACGATCGCTATCAACGAAGAGGACGAGGCACGTGGGGATGCAGGGGAGGTGTGAGGAACGCGCGATCCTCGACGAGTTCGAGCTGCAGTACCAGCAGTACCGGTTGCGCATCTACCGGACCATCCTGGGGATCGTCCTGGACACCGCCACCGCCGAGGACCTGACCCAGGAGACCTTCGAGCGCGCCTACCGCTGGTACCGCCGTCATCGTGACGTCGGCTCGATGGGGGCCTGGCTGCACCGGATCGCGGTCAACGCCGCCATCTCCTACCACCGGCGCCAGAGCCTGGCCCGCCTGCTCCCCTTCCGCCTGTTCCTGGGCCCCCCCACCTCCGGCTTCGACGCGGTCGAGGCGAGGAGCCTGGCCCGGAGGGCGCTGGCCGCGCTGAGTCCCAAGCTCCGGGCCACCGTGATCCTCCACTTCTACCTCGGCATGACCCGGGACGAGATCGCCCGGACGCTGGGCATCCCACCCGGTACGGTCGCCTCGCGGCTCAGCACCGCCCTGCAGACAATGAAGAAGACCTTGATGGAAGCCGAACCAGAACGTCGCTCCGAGCGTCTCAAAGGTAATGCGAGCCAGAGGACCTGACACCCCGCGGGACCCCTCGGGCCTGGCCTGGACGACGCTGATCCGCGCCGAACTGGACGCGCAGTTCCCCCGCCCGGAGCGCCTGCCCGAGCGCTTCAGGCCCCGGCCCCGGCGGGCGCCAGCCCCGGCCCCCCGAGCCCGGCGCCCGCTGGCCGTGGCGGCGGTGGCGGTCGTCCTCGCCGGGGTGGCGACCACGGTCGTGGCGCGGACGCCCGCGCCCCGGGTCGTCGCCCTGTTCCTCAACGGCGGGTCGACCCCGACCCCCGTGGCCTCCCCCGCCCCCACCGGGTCCACCATCGGCACCGGGGTGGCGATGCTGACCCCGGCCCCCCGGGAGACCACCTCCAGGTCGCCGGCCCGGCCACCGTGGCCCGCCCGACCGCCCGCCCAGGCCGGTCCCAGCCCGGGAACGCCGGCCGTGCCCGGCCAGGCCGCATCCCCCGCGCCGGCGTCGACCATCCAGCCCTCCCCCACGCTTCCCGCCACGCCCCTCCCCTCGCCGGCCCCGACCCCCCCGCACCGCTTCTGCCTGCTCATCCTCTGCCTCTGAGCCGCAGCGCGGGCTGACGCCGGGGCGGCCGGCGAGCCGCCCCGGGGTGGTCGCGGAAGGGTGGCGATGCCGGCCTTCCGCACGGCGGGGGGGGAATCCCCCGCCGCCGCCGTACGCCCGCGGCCGGCGCCGCGCCGTTCCCGGAACCGCCGCCGGGCTCAGCTCCCGGTGGAGGCCCCGATGGCCCGGCGACGGCGATGGGGGACGTGCCCGCGGGGGAACCCCGGGCCGGGTCGTGGCCGCCCCCGCAGGGGAACGCCAGGGCACGGTACCGGCCGACACCAACGTGGTGCCGGGATCTCCGCCGTCTCCGCCCCGCCCCCAGCGGCTCGCTGGCCGCCACCGGCCTTCGCCCCGGCACGTTTCCACCGGCCCGATCCGTCACGGCGGATTTCTCTCCTCACGATTTGAATCTGTTATAGTGAAAAGCCGATGACCGCTCGAGTCCCGTCGCCGCGACACCCCGCCGCCACCGCCCTGGAGCCCAACGCGGTGGTGGCGGTGGACGTGGTGCTCTTCACCGTGCGGCTGGAGGAGCCCATCGACCGGGCCTGGCGGGTCCTGCTGGTCGAGCGGGAGGACGCCGCCTTCGCCGGCAAGTGGTCGTTCCCCGGCGTCCTCGTCCGCGCCGACGAGACCTTCGACGCCGCCGCCCGGCGGGCGCTGCAGACCAAGGCGGGGCTGGACGCCGCCCACTGGTACCTCGAGCAGCTGGGCACCTTCGGGGCGCCGGACCGCGACACCCGGGGCCGCGTCGTCTCCGTCGCCCACCTGGCCCTGGAGCGCAGCGACGGGCTGACCCTGGTCCCGGGAGGCGGGGTCATGCGCGCCGAGTGGGTGCCGGTGAGGAGCCTCCCGGCGGAGGCGCTGGCCTTCGACCACGCCGACATGCTCCGGGTGGCCATGAACCGGGTGCAGTCCAAGCTGCGCTACACCTGGCTCGCCTTCCAGCTGCTGCCGGAGACCTTCACCCTCCCCGAGCTGCGCTCCGTCTACGCCGCCATCCTCGATCCGGCGTTGCTGCGGCTCAACACCGGGAACTTCAAGAAGGCCTTCCACCGTTTGTTCGTCTCCGGGGTGCTGGTGCCGGTCGGCCGCCGCGCGGAGGGGGGACGCGTCGGCCGCCCCGGCGACCTGTACCGCTTCACCGGCCCGGTGCTGGGGACCTGGCGGCGCGAGCTGCCCTGGCAGCACGTGGAGCTCGACCTGGTGGAGGGTGGTGGCGGTTGAGGCAGGTCCAGCCGGCCGGAGGCGAGACGCCGGCCCCACCGCAGCTCACCCCCGAGTACCTCAGGGCCAAGGTCAGGGAGGCGCTGGCCGAGGACCTCGATCCCGGGGGCCACGACCTCACCACCGAAGCCGTGGTGCCGGCCGGGCTCATGGCCGAGGCCCGCCTGGTGGCGGGGAGCGCGGGCGTGGTGGCCGGCCTGATCGCGGCCGAGGAGACGTTCCGGCAGGTCGACCCGGGGGTCGCCTTTCGGGCCTCGACCGCGGACGGTTCGTCGATCGAGCCGGGCGAGGTGCTGGCCGTGGTCCGCGGCCGCCTGCGGAGCCTGCTCACGGCGGAGCGAACCGCGCTCAACTTCCTGCAGCAGCTCTCGGGCGTGGCCACCCTCACCCGGCAGTACGTCCGGCGGGCCACCTCGGCGGGTCCGGCCGTGATCGTGCTGGACACGCGCAAGACCGTCCCCGGCCTCCGGCCGCTGCAGCGGTACGCGGTCCGCTGCGGCGGGGGGGCGAACCACCGCTACAACCTGGCCGAGGCGGTGCTGATCAAGGACAACCACCGGGCCGCGGCCGGCGGGGTGGCCGAGGCCGTGCGCCGGGCCAGGAGCTGCGGGCTGCCGGTGGAGGTCGAGGTCGACGACCTCGACCAGCTCGAGGAGGCCCTGGGCGCGGGGGTGGAGACGGTCCTGCTCGACAACCTGAGCCCGGCCCAGGTGGCGGAGGCCGTGCGTCGGACCCGTGGTCGCGCCGTGCTGGAGGTCTCCGGGGGCGTGACCCTGGGGACCATCGCCGCCTACGCGGCGACCGGGGTGGACCGCATCTCGGTCGGAAGCCTCACCCACTCGGCTCCGGCCATCGACATCTCCATGGAGGTCATGACGACGTGGGAAGCATGAACCAGGCGCTCATCGAGGGCCTGGAGGAGGACGCCGAGCGCTACCGCACCCGGACGCTCCCCTCCGACCTGGCGACGCTCCAGGAGGAGATCCGGCGGCTGGCCCGGGCGCGTGACGCGGTGATCCTCGCCCACAACTACCAGGTACCGGAGGTCCAGGACGTGGCCGACCACGTCGGCGACTCCCTGGGCCTGGCCCGGGCGGCGGCCGCCACCCAGGCCCGGGTGATCGTCTTCTGCGGCGTCCACTTCATGGCCGAGACCGCCGCCATCCTCAACCCCGGCAAACGCGTGCTGCTCCCCGACCCGGATGCCGGCTGCTCGCTGGCAGCGACCATCGACGCCGAGCAGCTGCGGGCCTGGAAGGCACGGCACCCCGGGGCGGTGGTGGTGACGTACGTCAACACCACGGCCGAGGTCAAGGCGGAGAGCGACTACTGCTGCACCTCCGGCAACGCCCGGGCCGTGATCGAGGCCATCCCCCGGGACCGGGAGATCCTGTTCGCCCCCGACCTCTTCCTGGGCAGCTACCTGGAGCGCGTCACCGGTCGCCGGATGCGGATCTGGCCGGGCGAGTGCCACGTGCACGCCGGCATCCGCGGGGAGGACCTGGAGCGGGCGCGGCGCGAACACGGGGATGCCGACCTCCTGGTCCACCCGGAGTGCGGTTGCGCCAGCTCCTGCATGTACCTGGCCGCGGCCGGCGACGTCGACGCTGGCCGCACCCACGTGCTCTCCACCGAGGGGATGGTTGCGCACGTGCGCTCCTCGCCCCGGCGCTCGTTCGTGATCGCCACCGAGACCGGCATCCTGCACCGCCTGCGCAAGGAGGTGCCCGACCCGGAGAAGCGGTTCTACGCCGTCAGCGAGCGGGCCGTCTGTCGCTACATGAAGCTGATCACGCTGCCCAAGCTGCTCCGCTCGCTTCGGGACGACGTCCATCCGGTCGAGGTGCCCGAGGAGGTGGCCGCCCGGGCCAGACGGGCGCTCCAGCGCATGGTCGGCATCGGTTGAGCGCCAGCCGCGGCCGGCTGGATCGCGGCGAGGGGGACCTGCCCTCGAGCCCCGGCCTGGAGACCGACGTCCTGGTCGTCGGCGGCGGCCTGGCCGGGATGGCGGCGGCGCTGGAGGCGGCCGCGGCGGGCGCGCGGGTGCTGCTGGCCGAGGCCGGGGAAGGGGCCTCGGAGCGCGCCCAGGGGGGGATCGCCGCCGCCCTGGGCGAAGACGACTCCCCCCGCCAGCACGCCCTCGATACCCTGGCCGCCGGAGCCGGCCTCTGCGACCCGCGGGCGGTGCGGCTGCTGACCGAGGAGGCACCCGGGGCCGTGGCCTGGCTGAGCCAGCTGGGGGTACCCTTCGACCGCCGGGAGGGCGGCCTGGCGCTGGCCCTGGAGGCCGCCCACTCCCGCCCCCGCGTGGTCCACGCCGGTGGGGACCGAAGTGGGTCCGCCATCACCGCAGCCCTGCGCAGCCGCCTCGGCGCCATCGGTGCCGTGCGCCGGGTCCGGGGCGAGCTGGCCGGCCTGCTGGTGCACGCCACGGGCGTGGCCGGCGCCCGGCTGCGTCCCGTCGATGCGGAGGCGGGCTCGCCCGGCGACGGCGAGACGCCGACCTCCCCGGTGGACGTACGGGCCGGGGCCGTGATCCTGGCCAGCGGCGGCTACGCCGGTCTCTTCGCCCGCACCACCACCTCGCGACGCTGCGACGGCCTGCCGCTGGTGGCGGCGCTGCTGGCCGGGGCGACGCTCGCCGACCTGGAGCTGGTGCAGTTCCACCCCACCGTCTACGCCGGCCCCGGTGAGCCGTTCCTCGTCACCGAGGCCCTGCGCGGGGCCGGGGCCACGCTGACCGACCGCGGTGGCCGGCGCTTCCTGCTCGACGCCGACCCTCGCGGGGAGCTGGCGCCCCGGGCCGTCGTGACCCGGGCCATGGTCGAGACGCTGGCGCGGAGCGGCGAGCGGGCGGTCTTCCTGGACGCCCGGCACCTGGGCGCGTGCCGGCTGGCACAGGAGTTCCCCGGCTTCCTCGCCCGCTGCCGGTCGCTGGGCCTCGACCCCACCCGGGAGCCGGTGCCGGTGGCGCCGGCCGCCCACTACACCATGGGCGGCATCGTCACCGACCTGGAGGGCAGGACCGGGGTGCCGGGGTTGTTCGCCGCCGGGGAGTGCGCCCGAACCGGCGTCCACGGCGCCAACCGCCTGGCCAGCAGCTCGCTGCTGGAGGCGGTCGTGTTCGGTCGCCGGGCCGGGCGGGCGGCGGCCGAAGCCGCCTCGCCCCCTCCCCCGGCCGGCGCCACTTGCCGCGAGGTGAGGGCGGAGGACACCGCCGACGTCCGCCGGTTGCTGGAGCGCTGCGCCGGGCCCCAGCGCCACCCGGAGCAGCTGAGGCGGGGGCTCGAGGAGCTGGGCGAGTCGGAGAGGGACCGGGGGACGCGGACCCTGGCCCGGCTGGTGCTGGCCTCGGCGTTGCTGCGGGCCGAGTCCCGGGGGGCACACGTGCGCACCGACCGGCCGGAGGCGGACCCGGCCTGGGCCGGTCTCGAGGTCGGCGCCCGCTGGACGGACTCCGGCCCCAGCCTGGAGGTCAGGCCGCGGCGCCCGGGCCGGCGCCCGGGCCGCTCGAGCCCGGGCACCGGCACCCTCCCCCTCGAGGGACCCGGGGAGCGCCGTCCTCAGCCGCGCCCCGGAGGGGACACCGCCGGCGAGGGCAGCGGCGAGGGCCGGCCGTGATCGGTGCCGCTCTGGTCGCCCGAGCGACCGTGATCGGTGCCGGTGCCGACGCCCGACGGCGGCCCGGCCGAGCCGGGGGTCGGGCGCGAGGACGGCCCGTGCTCCGCAGCCTCCTGGGCGCCCCGGGCACGGCCGGCGGGCGAGGCGGCGGCGCTCGGCGCCGGGCTGGGCGTCGATCCGGCGTGGTGCTCGGCCCGCTGCTGCTGGCCGTGCTGGCGGGCGAAGGCGCTCACGCACCGGCCGACGTTCTCCGACCCCCTTCCCGTCGCGCCATCGTCGGCGACCTTCTGCTTGCAGCCCTGCACCGCCTGCACCACCGCCTGCCCCCAGTTGGCCGGATTGGCGCTGCCGGTGGCCGCCGTGGCCACCGCCGCGCCTCCGCCCACGGCCACGGCCAGGGCCGCGGCCCCGGCCGCCGCCTTGCTCGTGACCAGGGCCAAGACACTCGACTTGACCGCCATCAGCGTTCCTCCTCGTCGGCGGGAAGCGGCGCGGAAGGCGGCCTGGGACGCGCGCGGGCTGGGGCCGCGCACTGGGCCCAGCGTGCGCTGCAGCTCGCGCCCGAGCCAGTCCTCGAACTCGTCCCGCTCTCCGCTTCCC
>DASRBU010000212.1:0-6317 GCA_035653475.1 Candidatus Dormiibacterota bacterium
GCTCAGCTGGGGCACGTCGGCCACCGGCTGGGTGGCGGTGCTGAGCACCACGCTGCAGCCGTAGTCGGCGCAGAGCAGGCGCAGCATCTCCACGATCGGGCGCATCAGTCCCACGGGCAGGGCCTGGGCCTCGTCGACCAGGATCACCGAGCGGGCGATGTTGTGCAGCTTGCGGGTGCGGCCGGTGGTTCGTCCGAACAGGCTCTCGAAGAGCTGGACCGTGGTCGTGACCACGACCGGCGCCTCCCAGTTCTCGGCGGCGAGCCGCAGCCAGAGGCGCCGCCGGGGGTCGGGCAGAGCCTCCAGGTCCAGGGCGCTGTGGTGCTCGAGCACGGGCTCCGGTCCCCACACTCCCTTATGGACATCGGCGGTCTGCTCCGTGACGCTGGTGAAGGGCACGGCCACGATCACCCGACGCATGCCGTGCTCCAGGGCGTGGCGCAGGGCGAAGGCCATCCCGGCCAGGGTCTTGCCCCCGCC
Source organism: Candidatus Dormiibacterota bacterium (assembly GCA_035653475.1). GTDB lineage: Bacteria > Chloroflexota > Dormibacteria > Dormibacterales > Dormibacteraceae > CADDZO01. The sequence goes on from DASRBU010000212.1 coordinate 481, forward strand.
GGTGGGCACGGCCAGGCGGAACAGCCCCGGCGGCAGCCGGGCGGCGGCGAGGCAGGCGGCGTGGATCTCGGCCCGGGCCTGGTTGACCGGGGTGGGCGACACCTTCCCCTCCAGGTCTCGGAGATGGTCCTCCAGCCGCTCCAGGAGCCGCGCGGGGTCGGGCATGGGCCGCGCCCGCTCGGCCGCCGTCTCGGGGGCGAAGTGGGCCTCGGTGTCGAGGAAGTCGGCGTCGACCAGGGCCGAGAAGAGCATGCGCAAGAACAGCTCCGACTGCCCACGGTCGAGGTCGGGCAGGCGGGGCGGGTCGAAGCGGAGCAGCCGGCGCAGCTCGGCGGGCAGGTCCTCCAGGGTCCGCCGCACCTCCTCGCTCCCGAGCTGGTCGCGCAGCCAGCTGGCGGCGTCGGAGCGGTCGTGCAGCCCGCCGTGGTGGCCCTGGATCAGGAGCGCGAGCGGCTCCAGGCGGAGCCGCGCCGCCAGCACCGCCCCGGCCGCCTTGTGGTCGGGGCCGTGGGCGGGGCCGGTGCCGCGCTCGGCCTCGCGCAGGTAGGACTGGAAGGCGGGCGAGGCCTTGCCCAGGTCGTGGAGCAGGCCGGCGGCCCGGGCCAGCTCCGTGCCCCCGAAGGGGGCGGCGAACTCCGCCGCCAGCTCGGCGGTGCGGCGGAGGTGGTCGACCAGCGGGTGACGCCGGCCGGCCCGGTTGCGGGAGTGGGCGTAGAGCGGCTCCATGGCCCGGCATTCTCGACCAAGTTCGGCCCGTTGGAGCGACGCCGGCCGATCGATCCGGCGTCGCTCCCATGGCGATGACGATTCGGAGGGCAGAGTGACCGTTTCAATCCTCGTTCGCCGGTGGAAGGCGGACGCAACGGGGCCGTGTCATGGCGCACGGCCGTCGGCCCGCCGCGCCCCGGTGGCCGGGGGATGGGCGGCGCCGACCGCCGCCGACGAGGGCGGCGGATGGGGGGATCGTGCCGGACGCGGCGCCGTGCCAGAGGGCCAGCCCTGCGGCCAGGAGGAGCGCGCTCCCGGGGACGGTGACGCGCAGCCCGAGCCGCCATCCGCGGGACGTCCGGACCCGGAGGTCGACCGACAGTCGTCCGGCCATGGCCGCACATTCCCCAGTTCAGTCGGCCTGCTGGCGTCGCACCCGCTGGCCTGTCCTCCCGGTAAGCTGAACGGGTTTCGCCCGCGCCCGCGACGGGCAGCATCCACGAGGATCAGCAGGGGCACGGCCATGCAGATCGTCGAGCCCACCGAGAGCACGACCACCGCCATCGAGCCCGACCCGGCGCCCGGGGGCCGGGATCGCCGGCTGTTGCTCGTCCGCCTGGCCGGGGAGATGGGCGTCAAGTCGTCGCGAACCCGACGCTCGTTCCTGCGCCTGCTGGCCGAGAACGCCCGCCGGGCCCTGCGCCAGGCCGGGGTGGAGGCCAGGGTCCGGCCGGAGTGGAGCCGGCTCCTGGTCGAGACCGCGGATCCGGAGGCGGCCCGGGAGACGCTGGGCCGGGTCTTCGGCGTGCACGCGGTGGCCGAGGTGGTGGAGGTGGCCCACGCCGGGCTGGAGGACCTGGTGGCCCGGCTTCTCCCCCTGTTCCGGCCCCGGGTCGAGGGGCGGACGTTCGCCGTGCGTCCCCGCCGGACCCCGGAGACGCCCTTCACCTCGGAGGCCCTGGCCCGGGCCCTGGGCGCGGCCCTGCTGCCCCACGCGGCCAAAGTCGACCTCTCCCACCCCGAGGTCGAGGTTCGGGTACGGGCGGAGCCGGGGCGGGCCTTCGCCGAGCTGGAGAGCGGCCCCGGGCCCGGGGGCCTGCCCCTGGGCTGCGGCGGCCGGGCGCTGGCCCTGATCTCGGGCGGCTTCGACTCCCCGGTCGCGGCCTGGCACGTGATGCGGCGGGGGGTGGCGATCGAGGTCCTGGTCTGCGACCTGGGCGGCTGCGGCCAGGTGGACGCCGCCCTGGCCGCGGCCCGGGAGCTGGTCCGGCGCTGGGCGCCGGGGCATCGGGTGCCGGCGCACGTGGTCGACCTGGCCCCGATGGTGGCCGCCCTGGTCGACCGGGTGCCGGGGCGCATGCGCCAGGTGCTGCTCAAGCGGGCCATGTACCGGGTGGGCGACGCCCTGGCCCGGGAGATCGGGGCCGAGGCCCTGGTCACCGGCGAGTGCCTGGGACAGGTGTCGACCCAGACCCTGCGCAACCTGGCCACCTGCGAGGAGGCGTCCTCCCTCCCCGTGCTGCGGCCCCTGATCGGCCTGGACAAGAACGAGATCATGGAGCGCGCCCGCCGGCTGGGCACCTACGAGGCCTCCAGCCAGGTCCGGGAGCACTGCTCGATCGCCGAGGGCCAGGTGGTGACCCGGGCCTCGGCGGCTGCGGCGGAGGCGGCCGAGCGGCTGCTGCCCGACGACCTGGCCAGTGAGGCGTGGGCGCGGGCGGCGGTGGCCGCGCGCACGGTCGTCCCCTCCCTGGCCGACTGGCGACCGGCCGCCCTCCCCGAGCACGTGGTCGACCGGGTGCCGGAGGGGGCGGTGGTGGTCGACGTGCGCGAGCCGGGCGAGGGCCCCACCGCCGGCGACCTCCGCCTGCCCTTCAGCCACGCCCTCGACTCGCTGGCCGAGCTGCCCCCCGACCGCACCTACGTGCTCGTCTGCGCCAGCGGCCGTCGCTCCGACCTCCTGGCCCGCGAGCTGCGGGGCCGTGGCTACGCGGCCTTCAGCCTGATGGGCGGGGTCGGCCGGCTGAGCGCGCCCGCCGGCCGCGAGGCGGCCGGGGACGAGCCCGGCTGATCGCCCCGACCCGTCGGGCCGGCGTGGGCGAGGCGCCCCGTCACGCCGGCCGGATGGAGCGCCGGCTTGACACGTCACCGCGGAGCGTCCCAGCATGACGGCACGGCCCGACCGGCGGGTTCGCTCCTCGCCTCGCCCACGCCGGTGGCCGGAGCCGAGGGGGGAGGCCGCGTGGCGGCTCGGAGGGATCGTTGACGATGGCAAGGCACGGGCACGGCCGGCCGGCCGGGAGGCAGGCGAGATGAAGGTGGTGGTCGCCGGAGGGACCGGCTACATCGGCTCGGCGCTGCTGCGGGCGCTGCACCAGGCCGGGCACGAGACGGTGGTGCTCACCCGCCGGCCTCCTCGGGCCGTGTCGGGGCTCCCGGCCTCGGCCCACGCCGTGCGCTGGGACGCCGCCACCCCCGGCGAGCGCCTGACCGCCACCCTGAAGGGGGCCGCGGCGGTGATCAACCTGGCCGGGGCCAACCTGGGCAGCTGGCCCTGGACGCCGGCGCGCCGAACCGAGATCCTGGAGAGTCGGCTGCGGGCCACCCGGGCCCTGGTCAGCTGCCTGGCCGAGGTGGGCGACCCCCGGCCCGCCCTGATCAGCGCCTCCGGGATCGACTACTACGGGGACCGGGGGGAGGAGACGGTGGACGAGGGGAGCGGCCCCGGGACCTCCTTCCTGGCCCGGGTCTGCACGCGCTGGGAGGAGGCTGCCCGCGGCGCCGAGCGCTCCGGCTGCCGGGTGGTGCTGATGCGCACCGGGCTGGTGATCTCCCGGGACTCGCCCACGCTGCGGCTGTTGGCCCTGCCCTTCCGGCTCTTCGCCGGCGGCCCGGTCGGGAGCGGGCGCCAGTGGGTCTCCTGGGTGCACCTGGACGACGTGGTCGGGCTCTACCTCCTGGCCGCCGGCGACACCGCCCTCTCCGGCCCGGTGAACGTGGTCGCGCCCGACCCCCGACGCAACCAGGAGCTGGCGACCGAGCTGGCCCGGGTGTTGGGCCGTCCCTCCTGGCTGCGGGTGCCGGCCTCCGCCCTGCGCCTGGCCATGGGCGAGCAGGCGGACCTGCTCCTGCACGGCCGTCGGGCGGAGCCGAAGGTGGCGCTGGCCCACGGCTACGCCTTCCGCCATCCCTCCCTGCCCGACGCCCTCCGCGCCTCCCTGCTGGGGTAGGATCGTCGCTCGGCCATGGATGCGTCGTGCCCTCCGGCGCCCGGCGCCCCCGGCGCGCCCGCCCGGTCCCACCCCGGCCCCGCCTCGCCCGTCCCTCGCCATCCCCTGCCGGGGGCGCGCCCGTGACCCGATCCGTGGACGTGGTGGTGGTCGGCGCCGGCGTGATCGGCGCCTCGATCGCCTATCACCTGATGCTCCGCCAGCTGCGGGTGGCCATCTTCGACCAGCCCGAGGCGCCCCTCCCGCCCAGCGCCTCCTGGGCCAGCGCGGGCGGTGTGCGCTCCCAGGGTCGCGACCCGCGGGAGTGGGGCCTGGCCCTGGAGGCCAGCCGACGCTGGCCGCAGCTGGCCGAGGAGCTGGGGGCCGACACCGGCTTTCGGGCCACCGGCCACCTCCACGTGGTGGAACGTCCCCAGGACCTCGACGCCCTGCGGGACCGGGTGAGACGGGAGCGCGCGGCCGGCCTCGCGGTCGAGCTGGTGGGGGAGGCCGAGCTGCGCGAGCTGGCCCCCGCCCTGGCCCGGACCGCGATCGCGGGGGCCTACTCCGAGGGCGACGGGCAGGCGGACCCCCGCGCCACCACCAGGGCCCTGCTCTCCGCCGCCCGCCGCGGCGGCGGCCTCTTCCATCCCTGGCGCGTGGACGGGCTACGCCTGGGTGCGGAGCGCGTGGTGGGGGTCACGGCCGGGATCGAGCAGGTCGCGGCCGGGCAGGTGGTGCTGGCGGCCGGCTCCTGGAGCCACCGGCTGACCTCCGCGGTCGGCCTGGAGCTGCCGATCGAGCCCCGCGCCTCCCAGATGCTGCTCACCGACGCCGCCCGCCCCACCCTGACCCCGACCGTCACCGCCGAGGGCCGGGCGCTCTCCCTGAAACAGCTCCCGGGCGGCGAGTTCCTGATCGGCGGCGGCTGGAGGGCCGAGATCGACCCGGAGCGACACGCCTGTCGGGTGCTGGAGGAGAGCGTGCGGGGGAGCTGGGAGACGGCCCGGGCCCTGCTGCCGGCCCTAGCCGAGCAGCGAGTCGCCTACCGGTGGTGCGGGATCGAGGCCCAGAGCCCCGACGGCGTGCCCCTGATCGGGCCCACCGGTCTGCCCGGCCTCTACCTGGCCACCGGCTTCTCCAACCACGGCTTCCAGCTCGCCCCCGCGGTCGGGAGCGCGGTGGCGGCGGCGCTGTGCGGGGAGCGGCCGGCCGCCCTGGCGCCGCTCTCGCCGGAGCGCTTCCGCCCCTCGGCCTGAGGGACCGGCCCTCCCTCGGCCGGGACGGGCCACCTCACCCCGGCCAGCGAACCCCGGCCGGCCCTGGCGGCGGATGGTCGACTGTGCTAGATATTTCCTTCCGTGCCCCCGGGCCGGCCACGCCGGGGGTGTCATGGCTGCGGGGCGGTGGCCGGAGCCTCTCGCCGAGGGGGAGGTGTCTCATGCCTTCGTTCTCTGGATCTGCCCACTTGGTCGATCTCGCACCGGAGATCGCCCGCCGGCAGCGCGTCCGCGCCGTGGTGGCGGCGACCGTCGGCACCTCGATCGAGTGGTACGACTTCTTCCTCTACAACATCGCCGTCGCTCTCGTCTTCCCGGGGCTGTTCTTCCGGCGCGAGGACCTGCTCTCCGGGCTCCTGATCGGCTTCACCACCCAGTTCGTCGGCTTCGTGGCCCGGCCGGTGGGCGCCTTCGTCTTTGGCCACTTCGGGGACCGGATCGGCCGCAAGGCGACCCTGATCGCCACCCTGCTGCTGATGGGGCTGTCCACCGCCGCCATCGGCCTGCTGCCCGGCTACTCCGTGAGCGGCGTGACCGCGGGCATGCTCCTCTCCCTGTTCCGCATCCTCCAGGGCATCGGGGTCGGCGGCGAGTGGGGCGGCTCGGTGCTGCTCTCGATGGAGTGGGGCAGCAACGAGCG
>DASRBU010000213.1:0-6186 GCA_035653475.1 Candidatus Dormiibacterota bacterium
TCAACCGCGACACCCGGGGCTTCGTCAAGATCGTGGCCGAGGCCGCCAGCGGGCGCATCCTGGGGACCACGGTGGTGGCGGACGGGGCCGGCGACGTGATCCAGGCCGCGATCTACGCCGTGCGCTTCGGGCTCACCACCGAGCAGGTGGCGACCACCTGGGCGCCGTACCTGACCTTCGCCGAGGGCTTCAAGCTGGCGGCCCAGACCTTCACCCGCGACGTATCCAAACTGTCCTGCTGCGCCGCCTGAGGGAGGAAGGGCGAGCGATGAGCGAGACGACGAGCGAGCCCCTGGGCGGCGAGGTCGGCCGGGCGGCCTTCCGCCGGCTGCTCCGCACGGGCCGGAGGGCAGAGGTTCGGGACCTCGCCTCCGACCTCGGCCGGCCGGTGGAGGAGGTGGAGGCCCGGGTGGCGGCGCTGGACGCCGAGGGGCGGATGCGCCTCGACGACGCCGGCGGGGTGGTGGGGGCGGCGGGCCTCAGCGTGGTGCCCGACCGGCACCGTCTCGACCTCGACCGGCGCACGCTCTGGACCTGGTGCGCCTTCGACCTGATCGGCATCGCCGGCGCGCTGCGCGCCGACGGCGTGGGCCGCTCCGTCAGCCCCTGGAGCGGCCTACCCCTCGAGGTGCGCTTTCGCGGCGGCCAGCCGGAGCCGGGCCCGCTGGCCCTCTTCCGCCCGGACGATGCCGAGCGGGCCGGCTGTCGCAACCTCTATCGGGAGTGGTGCTCGAACACCAACCTCTTCGAGAGCCCCGAGGCGGCCCGAGCCTGGTCGGAGCAGCGCCGCCTGCGAGGACGGGTGCTGGGGCTGGGAGAGGCCGCCGACCTGGCCAGGGGACGCTGGGAGCCGCTGACCGAGGGGCTCCGATGGCAGCGGTGAGGGTCGGCCCGTCGGGCTTCCTTCGGAGCGCAGGTCGGGAGGAGGTCCGAGGGAGGTCGATGGACGTGCACGCGGATTCAGGTCGGAATGAGGCGGAGGGATACGAACGCTGGCTCGCCCCGCCGGCTTGGAGGAGCTGGCGTGAGATCTCCCGGGTCTGCCTCCGTGCGGACTGCCTGAAGCGCACCGCCGGGGCAGCGGTCGTGGTCGGCAGCGTGCTCTTCGTGATCAACCAGCTCGACGTCGTCCTCGCAGGCCACGCCACCGCTCTCACCTGGGTCAAGGTGGGGCTCACCTATCTCGTTCCCTTCTGCGTCTCCAACTACGGGCTCCTGGTCGCCTCCCGCCGCCGGGCGTGAGTGCCACCGGCGCTCGCCTCCATACCCGCCGCGGGAGCACGACCCCGTCACCCGGTGGAGGTGGCGTCCGGGAGGAGCCTCCGGCCTCGTCGAGGTGCCGACGGAGGCTGCGGGGTAGGGGCGGGCGAGGGAGAATGGACCCTGCCATGCCCAGACGGGTGATCGCCGGCCACCGCCTCGGCGACCTCGAGGCCGAGGTCCTCCAGCAGCTGTGGGCCGCCCGTGAACCCCTGACCGGCTGGGAGCTGGTGGAGCGCCTCACCGGGCCCCCGCGGGCCTACACCACGGTGATGACGGTGCTCTCGCGCCTGGTCGACAAGGGGCTGGTCGAGCGGAGCCTGGAGGGGAAGAGCTACCGCTACCGCCCAGCCGGGGACCCCGACGCCCTCACCGCGCGGGCCATCGAGCGACTGCTGGCCTCGGCCCACGACCGGGGGGCGGTGCTCGCCCGGCTGATCGAGGAGCTGGACGACCCCGGGCTGCTCGACGAGCTGGCGGCCGTCCTGGCCCGGGCGCGACGGTCGTGATCCGGCTGGGGCTCGCCTCGCTCGCGCTGGCCCTCGTCCTGCTGCTGCCCTGGCCGCTCGCCGGCAGCCGCACCGCGCGCGCCTCGCCCCGGTTGCTGACGACGGCCCACCTGGTCGTCCTGCTGGCCCTGGCCCTGCTGCCGGCCGGGTGGCTGGCCTGTCTGGGCACCGCGCTCGTGGCCCTGGCCGTCGGGGGCGACCCCCCCGCCGCGTGCTGGCTGGGGCTGGACGTCCGTGGCTGGCGGCTGGTGGCGGACGCGGTCGCGCTGGCGGCGCTCGTCCCCCTGGGCTGGCAGACGGTACGGCTCGGGGTGCGGACGTGGCGGGCGGAGCCGCGGCCGCTGGCGCTGGCCGTGGCCGACCGGCGGTGCCCACGGGGCGGGGGGACGGTGTGGGTGATCCCCTCGGAGCGGCCGGCGGCCTACGCCGGCGGGGTGGTGCGGCCGCGGGCGGTCGTGACCACCGGCCTGCTGGCGATGCTCTGCCCCCTGGAGCAGGAGGCGGTCCTGGAGCATGAGGCGGCGCACGTGCGCCTCGGCCATCCACGGCTGCTGCTGCTGGGGGCCGCGATCGATCGTGCCTACGGGTTCCTCCCCCCGGTCCGTCGGGCCTGGGAGGGGCTGTCCCGGGCGATGGAGGTGGCGGCCGACGACGAGGCGGTGCGGCTGGTGGGCAGGCTTCCGCTGCTCACGGCGCTGGCGCGGGTGGGGCTGGCCCGGGCCTCAGCCGACGCTGCCTCCTTCACCGACGCCCATCTGCGCTACCGGATCCGCCGTCTCCAGGAGCCCGCCCGCCCCGACCCCCGGGCCAGCTCGCTGGTGGGGGCGCTGGGCGCGGTCCTGGTGGCCGGGCTCTCCTGGTCGATCTGCGCCTTCGTCGACGGCGATCCCGCGGTCAGCGGGCTCGCCGTCTGTGCCCTGGGAGTGGGGACGATCGGGCTGCGTCCCACCTGGCGGTGGCGGCGTCGCCGGGCCACCCCTGGCCAGACGGGCTGAAGGGCGTCTCCCGACCCGCCCTACGATCGGATCGTAGATCTACGAATTCGTAGTAAGATCTGGCCATGCGTGGATGGAACTTGCCCGAGCGCGGCTCGGGCTGGGCGGCCCCGGAGGAGAGGCCCGACGCCCGGCGGTCACGGCCGGCCGGCGGCCCGCCGGGGCGCGGAGGGCCGAGGCCATGAACGGTGATCGAGGCGACGAGGGCTCCGGCTGGGCCTGGCTGGGAGGGCTGCTGGCCGTCCCCCTGATGCTCCTCTGCTGCGGCGGCCCCCTGCTGCTCGCCCTGGCCGCATCGCTCGGGGTCGGCTCCTGGCTCGCGGCCCACGGGATGCTGCTGGCCGGGGCGGTGGTGCTCGCCGCCGTCGTGGCCGGCGCCTCCATCTGGGCGGTCCGCCGCGGACGCCGGGCCGTGGCCGAGTGCTGCCCACCGGCCGGGGAGCGCACGGTTCGGGACGAGGGGGGCGAGACCTCCACCGCGCCGACGCCGTCGGCTCGGCCCGGGGCCACGCGCTGAGGCCGGGGGCGTCGAGCGATGCCGAGGACTCCGGATCGCGGCCGCCGTCCTCGGCCGGCCTGGCTTCCGAGGGCGGAGGAGCGAGGGTGGAGAGGGTGCTCGCTGCCGGGACGGGGGCGGGCCGGCGGGCGGCCGGGGCGTCGACGTGGGCGGTGCTGGTGGACCTGCTCGCCTCGCGACGCAACCGGGCGCTGCTGACGGCGGCGGCGGCGGCGATCACGTTCGCCTACACCATCCTCCTCCCCTACAACTTCACGCAGCGGTTGTCGCTCGCCAACTGGGCCTTCCTGACCCCGGGGCTCCTGGCCTGGAGCCTGGTGCTCGGGGCCGGGATGGCCTTTTTGGTCGTCGTGCAGGTGCACGCGACGCGCCAGGCCGTGGCCGCCCGGGCCGGCGCCGTGGGTGGCCTCGCCTTCGTCGCCAGCCTGCTCCCGAGCTTCCTCTGCTGCACGCCGATCATCCCCACCTTGCTCGCCTTCGCTGGCCTGTCGGCGGTCAGCCTCTACGGCACCACCGGGGCCCTGCAGTACTTCTTCGCCGTGCACCAGACGCCGTTCCTGGTCGGGAGCCTGGCCGTCCTGGTGCTGGCCGCCTGGAGCGCGCTCCGGAAGCTGGCCCGTGCCGCCTGCCTCGCCGGCGAGTGCGCGCCGGCGGGCGACGTGGAGGGCTGCGGCGCGCCCTCGGCGGGCGACCCCGAGAGGGAGATCGCGAGATGAGCCACCGCTCCGCGCCCCGGCCGGCACCCGGCCACCGAAAGCGGGAGACGGCGCGTCGGCGGGCGGCGCGGGCCCGGCGGCTGGCCCTGACCGTGGGGGGCCTGATCGCGCTGGCGATCGCCGTCCTCGCCTTCGGGCTACATCAGCTCAGCCAGGGAGCCCCTGCCTCGGCCCCGGCCGCCTCGGCCGGCGCGGGCAGCGGGCAGAGCGGAAGCCCCATGGGGACCCAGCAGGCGGTGGGCCAGCCCGCCCCGGACGGGACCTTCACCACCCTCACCGGGCAGACGGAGCGGGTGGCCTCCCTACGAGGCCAGCCCACCCTGCTCTGGTTCGTCACCACCTGGTGCGACTCCTGCCAGGCCGGCACCCGGACCATGGCCGCGCAGCTGGACGCCCTGCGGGCGACCGGCGTCCGGGTGGTCGAGCTGGAGCTCTACCAGGACCTGGGGCAGCCGGGGCCGAGCTTGCCCGACTTCGTCCGCACCTACGCGCAGACCTCGGAGCACGACCCGGGCTGGACCTTCGGCAGCGCCTCGCGGGAGCTGAGCCAGACCTACGACCCCCAGAGCTACCTGGACATCTACTACCTGCTGGATGCGCAAGGACGCATCGTCTACGTCAACAGCTCCCCGAGCGCCAGCATGCCCGAGCTGCTGGCCCAGGCGCGAGCCCTGCGGTGATGGGACCCTGCGCTCACCCTTCCACGTCCTGTCCTGACGTCGGAGGTCAGCGATGAACCGTGAGGTCCGGTATCGATGGTCGGCGGTGGCCGGTGACCGCCGGCCGGGCGTTCGGAAAAGGCCGTTGCGCATCCTCGCCGTGCTGGTGGCTCTGGCCGGGACGACGGCGTTGCTCGGGAGCTGCGGCTGGCCGGGCTCGATGCCGGCCGGGCCGGCCTCGAGCGGGGGCGCCCGTGCCCTGGCTCCCGACGGGGCGTTCGTCACCATCGACGGGCGCCAGTCGAGCGTGGCGGAGTTGCGCGGGCATCCGGTGCTGCTCTGGTTCGTGGCCGGCGGCTGCGCCAGCTGCGCCGTCAGCATCCCAGCGGTGGCGCAGCACCTGAGCCAGCTCTCGCGGGAGGGCGTGCAGGTGGTCGCCCTGGGGCTGGCGGACGACTTCGGGCCCCCCGACCAGGCCCTGGCCAACCTGGAGCAGTTCGCCCGGGCGGCCGCGGGGCCGGCCTTCGGGGATCGCGGCTGGACCTGGGGGATGGCCACGGAATCCCTGAGCCGCGCCTACGACCCCTCGGGGACGCCGGACGTCTACTTCCTGCTCACGCCGGATGGCCACGTCTGGTACCGAAACAGCGTGCCGGTGAGCACCATGTCCGACCTGTTGCGCCAGGCCGGGATGCTGGGCGGGCGGAGTCGCGGCTGAACCCGCCGCGAGCTGGAACCCCGGCCCGGCCTCGGAGCCGCATCGGCCGGGGTCGGAGCCGGGGGACAGCCCGCCGGCCCGTTCGCCGGTGGGGGGACCGGCGGCGAGGCGCCATCGGGGAAGCCACATCGGCCGCGGACGACCGGGTGCGCACCCGGGCCGGGTCACGACCGTCGCCCGTCGCCGCCCCGTCGTCCGCTCAGCCGGGCTTGCGGCCGTAGGCGATGGCCATCGTCCAGACGGTCCGGTGCTCCTCGAACTCGTCCTGGGAGCGCCGGATGAGATTCGCCGCCTCCTCCGCCGAGATCACACCCCGCGAGCGCAGCACCTCGCACAGCCGCGTGCAGACCGCCCGGATGTCGCTGAGCAGGAAGGAACCGACCCGGCCGCCCCACTCCCCGATGGGGAGCTCGAACTCCTTCCGTTCCACCGCCTCCAGGCCGGCCCCCCTCAGATAGCGGTCCAGCGAGCGGAAGACGACGTTGGTGGCGTCCAGGCCCAGTGCCGCCACCTGCCGCAGCAACAAGTCCCCGAGCCGTCGCGTCGCCGGCCCCAGCCGACGCGGCTTGACCATCGGCTCTCCCAGCTCCACCCAGCCCCCGGGTCGGGCCACCCGGACCAGCTCTCCCACCACCCGCGGCCACTCCCCCAGCGGGATGCCCGAGCTGAGGAAGCGCTGGTGGACGAGATCGAACACCCCCTCTTGGAAGGGCAGCCCCTGGAGCAGGTTGCCCCGCACGTGCCGGTAGCCGGAAGGATGCTCCCTCGGCCCCGCCACCAGATCCAGCCCCACCACCAGCGCCTCCGGGTGC
>DASRBU010000214.1:0-8680 GCA_035653475.1 Candidatus Dormiibacterota bacterium
GTGCCCCACCCCTTCGTCCCCCGTCCGCGGCCGCCGACCAGCAAGGAGGCGGCGGCGCTGGAGCGGGCCCGGTCGGAGGAGGCCGAGGCGGCGCCGACGGTGGAGATCGACCTGGAGGGCATCGAGGATCGGGTGGTGGCCTTCCCGGTGCCGGTGGGGCGGTACGGGCGGGTGCAGGGGATCCGGGGCAAGGTGCTGTTCTCCTCCTACCCCTGCGGCCCCGACCGGGAGTGGGTGGGGACGGTGGAGTGCTACGACCTGGAGACCCACCGGCAGGAGCGGCTGATCGACGGCGTCGAGGACTTCCAGGTGGGTCGCGACGCCAGGACGGTCCTGTATCGCGCTCGGGGCGGCCTGCGGGTGCTGAGGGCAGGCGAGAGGGCGCCCGAGGACGACGGGCCGGGGCGGGAGAGCGGCTGGGTCGACCTGGACCGGGTCAAGGTCTCGGTCGACCCGGCCGCGGAGTGGAGGCAGATGTTCCGGGAGGCGTGGCGGCTACAGCGGGAGCAGTTCTGGACCGAGGACCTCTCGGGGGTCGACTGGGAGGGCATCCACCGGCGTTACCTGCCCCTGGTGGACCGCGTCACCACCCGTTCCGAGTTCTCCGACCTGCTCTGGGAGCTGCAGGGAGAGTTGGGTACCTCCCACGCCTACGAGGTGGGCGGCGCCTACCGCCAGGGGCCCAACTACCGCCAGGGGTTCCTGGGCGTGGATTGGGAAGAGGACGGCGAGGGGCGGGGCTACCGCATCGGCCGGATCGTCCGCGGCGACCCCTGGAATCCGGGGGCGAGCTCGCCCCTGCTGGGGCCGGGTGTCGACGTCCGGCCCGGGGACCTGGTGGTGGCCATCAACGGCCAGCCCCTGGGGCCCCGGGCCTCTCCCGCCCAGCGCCTGGTCAACCAGGCCGGGAACGAGGTGGTGCTGACCGTGCGGCGGGGGGACGGGACACACACGGTCACGGTCAGGGCGATGGAGGACGAGCGGCCGGCCCGCTACCGGGATTGGGTCGAGGAGCGGCGCCGCTACGTCCACGACCTCAGCCAGGGCCGGGTCGGGTACGTGCACGTGCCCGACATGCTGACCGCCGGGTTCGCCGAGTTCCACCGCGCCTTCCTGGTCGAGTACGACCGCGACGCCCTGATCGTGGACGTGCGCGGCAACCGGGGCGGGCACGTCTCCGGGCTGCTGCTGGAGAAGCTGGCCCGGCGCCGGGTGGGCTACGACTTCGCCCGCTGGTCCGCCCCCCAGCCCTACCCACCCGAATCCCCGGCCGGCCCCCTGGTGGCGCTGACCAACGAGTCGGCGGGATCGGACGGCGACATCTTCAGCCACGCCTTCAAGCTGCTGGGGCTGGGGCCGCTGGTGGGGAAGCGGACCTGGGGCGGGGTGATCGGCATCCGTCCCCAGCACCGGCTGGCCGACGGCACCGTGACCACCCAACCGGAGTTCTCGTTCTTCTTCGACGACGTCGGCTGGCAGGTCGAGAACTACGGGACCGAGCCCGACATCGAGGTGGACAACGCGCCCCAGGACTACCGCGATGGCGTCGACCGGCAGCTCCAGCGCGCGGTCGAGGTGGCCCTGAAGCTGATCGAGGAGCGGCCGCCCCACCGTCCCCGGCCCGGGGACCGCCCCCGGCGCACCCTGCCCCGCCTGGCCCCGCGGACTCGGGTGCCCTCGGGCTGAGTCCGGGGCCGGCCCCCCGGCCCGGCGCCGGCACGGGCGACGGTCCCTTCCGACCGGCCTGCGGGTCGTGGCCGGAGCGGCGGGTCAGTCCATGGGATACCAGCAGGCCGCGAGGTGGTCTTCCTGCCGCATGGCGTCCAGGGGGGGCTCTTCGGCGGCGCAGCGCTCCCGGACCTTGAAGCAGCGGGTGCGGAAGCGGCAGCCGGCGGGGGGGTTGACCGGCGAGGGCACGTCGCCGGTCAGGATGATGCGCTGGCGCCGGCGCTCGACCCGCGGATCGGGGATGGGGACGGCCGAGAGCAGCGAGGCCGTGTACGGGTGCCGAGGACGGCGGCGCAGGTCTCGGGCCGGGGCCACCTCGACCACCTTGCCCAGGTACATGACCGCGATCCGGTCCGAGATGTGGCTCACCACCGAGAGGTCGTGGGCGATGAACAGGTAGGTGAGCCGGAACTGCTCCTGCAGCCGCTCCAGCAGGTTGATGATCTGGGCCTGGATGGAGACGTCAAGGGCGCTGACCGGCTCGTCGCACACGATCAGGGAGGGCTGCACGGCCAGGGCCCGGGCGATCCCCACCCGCTGCCGCTGACCGCCGCTGAACTCGTGCGGGTAGCGGTTGGCATGCCTCGGGCTCAGGCCCACCACCTGGAGCAGCTCCTCCACCCGCTGCCGACGCTCGGCCCGGCTCGAGGCCAGGCCGTGGATGTCCAGCGGCTCGGCCACGATCTCACCCACCGTCTGGCGTGGGTCCAGCGAGGCGAAGGGGTCCTGGAAGATCATGGCCAGCTCCCGGCGCACCCGTCGCAGCTCCGAGCCCCGCAGCCGGAGCAGGTCCCGACCCTTGAAGCGCACCTCTCCCGCCCCGGGCTGGACCAGGCGCAGGATGGAGCGGCCGAGCGTGGTCTTGCCACAGCCCGACTCTCCCACCAGGCCCAGCGTCTCCCCCTGGCGGATGGCCAGGTCGACGCCGTCGACCGCCCGGACGTGGGCCACGGTGCGCTGGAGGACCCCGGAGCGGATCGGGAACCAGACCCGCAGGCCGCGCACCTCCAGGATCGGCTCGGCCGGGGTCCAGTCCGCCGCTCCCGGTTCGCTAGCCCGGGGCATCCGTCTCCGGCCTCGGCGCGACCAGCTCCGTTCCCGCCTGGGTGACCCAGCAGGCGGCGCGCTGGCGCTCGCCGACCGGCGCCAGCTCCGGCCGCTCGCGGCCGCAGCGCTCCCCGGCGAAGGGGCAGCGAGGATGGAAGGCGCATCCGGAAGGCAGGTCGATGAGGTCGGGTGGCAGCCCCTCGATGGCCTGCAGCGGCTCCCGGAGCTCGGCGTCGAGGCGGGGGATGGAGCGCAGCAGCGACCACGTGTAGGGGTGCTGGGGGCGGGCGAAGACCGCCTCGGTCGGCCCTTCCTCGACCACCCGCCCCGCGTACATGACCACGACCCGTTCGCACGTGCCCGCCACCACGGCCAGGTTGTGCGTGATCAGCACGGTGGCGGCCCCGAGCTCCTGGTTGACCCGCTTCAACAGCTCCAGGATCTGGGCCTGGATGGTCACGTCCAGGGCCGTGGTGGGCTCGTCCGCGATCAGCAGCGAGGGCGCGGTGGTCAGCCCCATGGCGATCATGGCCCGCTGTCGCATGCCGCCCGAGAGCTCGTGCGGGTACTGTCGCGCCCGTCGCTCGGGCTCGGGGATGCCCACCCGGCGGAGCATCGCCACCGCCTGCTGCAGCGAGCGCGGGAGGTCGAAGCCGCGGTGGAGGCGGAGCGGCTCGCCCACCTGCCAGCCGGTCCGGAAGACGGGGTTCAGCGAGGTCATGGGGTCCTGGAAGACCATCGCGATCTCCGACCCCCGGAGCTCCTGCATCTCCTGGTCGGAGATCCGGAGCAGGTCGCGGCCGCGATACCAGACCTCGCCGGCCGCGATCCGGCCGGGCGGCGGCAGGAGCCGCATCACGCTCAGCACGGTCACGGACTTGCCCGAGCCGGACTCACCCACGATGCCCAGCGTCTCCCCGGCGTCGACGTGGAAGGAGACCCCATCCACCGCCCGGACCACCCCGGCCCGGGTGGGGAACTCGGCCCGAAGCCCCCGGACCTCCAGCAGGTGCCCGCCCTCGGGTCCGCTCATCGCTCACGCCGGCGGTCCGCACAGGTGGGACCGGAACCAGCCCAGGATGCGGCCCAGCACGTCCTCGCGGTGGCCAGGATCGCCCAGGCTCATGAAGAGGTGGGAGGCCCCGGGGTAGCGGACCAGCTCCACCTCGCAGCCGGCCTGGGCCAGGGCCACGAACATCTGCTCGCCCTGGCCGATGGGGCAGCGTCGGTCGTCCTCGCCGTGGATGATCAGGGTCGGGGTGCGGGCCCGGTGGGCGTAGGTCGAGGGCGAGCGCTCCCGGTACCAGTCCGGGTCCCGGTGGGGCGGCCCGCCCCACTGCACCTGCCCCCAGAAGGGGCCGATGTCGCTGGTCCCATACATGGAGACCAGGTCGAAGCAAGGAGCGCCGCACACCGCCGCCCGGAAGCGGTCGGTGTGCCCGATGATCCAGGCGGTCATGTAGCCCCCGTAGCTGAAGCCGTACACCCCCAGGCGATCGCGGTCGACGTAGGGGCGGCCCGCCACCTCGTCCAGCACCGCCATCAGGTCGAGGTAGTCCTCGCCGCCCCAGTCGCGGATCACCCGGCGGGTGAAGTCGCGTCCGTAGGAGCTGGAGCCGCGCGGGTTGACGGCCAGGACCAGGAACCCGTGGGTGGTCAGGCACTGCTGGACGGGGCTGAACCCGTAGCCGTGGTGGCCCTGGGGGCCGCCGTGGACGTCGAGCACCAGCGGGTGGCGGCGGGCCGGGTCGAGGTCCGGAGGGAGCAGGAGCCAGGCCTCGATCACGAGATCGCCGCGGGGGACCAGCAACCGCTCCCAGCCCACGGCCGCCCGCTCGGCGCGGACGCCGGCGTTGTGGTCGGTCAGGACCTCGGTGGTTCCCCGCTCGCGGTCGAACGCCACCACCTCGCCGGTGGAGGCGAGGTCGGACCCGGTCTGGACGAAGCGGCGTCCGGCGGCGTCGGCGCCGAGGCCCAGGTGATGGGCCGGCCAGGTGACCAGGGGCTCCAACCGACCGTCCTCCACCCGGAGCAGGTAGAGCCCGCTGGCTCCGGCCCGGAAGGCGTGCAGGACCACCCGCTCCTCGTCCAGCCAGACCGGCACCGAGGGCGGCCGGGAGGAGGGGTATCCGGCGTCGGGCAGCACCTGCAGGTCGTCGGTGATCCGTCGGATGGAGCCGTGCTCCAGGTCGTAGAGGTAGAGGTCGGGCTGGCCGGTCCGCTCCGGCTCGCCGCTGACCAGGAGCCGCCGGCCGGAAGGGGACCAGGAGTGCAGCCCCAGGGTGCCGGTCTCGCCCAGGTCGACACGGGTCGTGCCCTCGCCCTCGGGCTCCACGATCTCGATCCAGGAGTGGTTGCGGACCTGCTCCGAGACCTGGAAGGCGAGGCGACGTCCGTCGGGCGACCAGCGCGGGAACTCGTGATCCAGGGGGGCACGGGTGAGGACGCGCCGCTCCCGCGTCGCCACCTCCACCACGAAGACCTGGCGGCGGACGTCGCCCAGGTAGCCCCGCACGTCCTCCCGGTAGTCGAGGCGCCGGGTGACCCGCACCCGCGGCGCCTGGCCCTCCTCGGGACCGACCTCGTCGGGGTCGTCGGGATCGACCAGGGTGACGTAGGCCAGCCGGCGCCCGTCCGGCGACCAGGCCGGGGACTCGATGGGGTGGGCGTGGCGCGTGACCAGGACCGGCTCCTGGCCCGGCACCAGGGTGTACAACCCGCTCCGGGGGACGCGGTCGGAGACGAACGCCACCCGTTGGCCGTCGGGCGACCAGCGGGGGAAGAGGTCGCGGTGGCCGGGGTCGGTCAGGGGCCGGGGCGGGCCGCCACCCAGATCCCGGAGCCAGAGCCGGGACGGGGGTGGCGCCCCCGGCGCCTCGGCCCGGGCCAGGGCGTAGATCAGGCGGGAGCCGTCCGGGACCAGCTGGGGCTCCAGGGCAAGCGCCAGCTCGTAGACCAGGGCGTGCGGGGTCCAGGGTCGGGTCAAGGTCAGAACCTCCTCAGCCGGGGATCGAAGGCGTCGCGGACGGCGTTCCCCAGCACGTTGGCCGCGAGCACGGTGAGGAAGATCAGGGAGCCGGGCAGGACCACCAGCCAGGTGGAGTGCACGAAGTACACCTGGGCGTTGCTGAGCATGTCGCCCCAGCTCGGCGTCGGGGCCTGAATGCCCAGGCCGAGGAAGTCGAGCGCGGCCTCGATCAGGACCACCTGACCCAGGCCCAGGCTGGCGGCCACGATCATGACCGGGAGCGCGTTGGGCAGGACGTGGCGCAGGATGAGGCGGGCGTCGCGGGCGCCCAGGGAGCGGGTGGCGACGATGAAGTCGCGCGAGCGCAGGGAGAGCACCTCGGAGCGGACCAGCCGGGCCAGCCCCGCCCAGCCGATCGAGGCGATGATCACGGCCAGGGTGATGGCGTTGGGTCGGAACAGGATCGACATCAGGATGTAGAGGAAGACGGGCGGCACCGAGAGCACCACGTCCACCACCCGCATCAGCACGTCGTCCAGCAGGCCCACGTAGTAGCCGGACAGCAGGCCCACCGCCGCCCCCACCGTGAGCGCGATGGCCACGGTCAGGAAGCCGACCCCGAGCGAGACCCGGGCGCCGTAGACCAGCCGGGTCAGGGTGTCGCGGCCCAGCTCGTCGGTGCCCAGCCAGTGCAGCCGGCTCGGGCCCTCGAAGGCGTGGCCGAGGTCCTGCTGGGTGGGGCCGTAGTGGGTGACGACGGCGGAGACGGCCGGGGCGGCGAGCGCGATCGCCACCAGCAGGCAGAGCACGGCCGCCGAGGCCATGCCGGCTCGGTTGGAGCGCAGCTCGTCCCAGGACTCTCGCCAGAAGCCCCGTCCCGGCCTGACCGAGCCGGCCGGGAGGGAGGCCATGGCTCCCCGGGGGAGTGGCTCCGAGTCGATCACGAGTACCGGACCCTGGGATCGATGACGGCGTACAGCACGTCCGCCAGCAGGTTCCCCAGCACCACCAGGACGGCGGCGAAGGTGGTGATGCCCATGACCGTGGTGTAGTCGTACTGGAGGGCGCGCTGGAAGGCGAGGAGGCCGATCCCGGGCCAGCCGAAGACCACCTCCACCACCAGCGCGCCGCTGACCAGGCCCGGCAGCTCCAGCCCGATCAGCGTCACCAGGGGGGCCACCGCGTTGCGCAGCGCGTGCACGTAGACGGTCCGCCGCTCGCTCATGCCCTTGGCCCGGGCCGTGCGCACGTAGTCCTGGGAGAGGGTCTCGATCATGCTGGAGCGGACGAAGCGCGACCAGCTGGAGAGGTAGAAGAAGGCCAGCACCGTGGCCGGCAGGGCCAGGTGCTGGAGCCGGTCCACCACCCCGCCGCCCCCGAGGGGGCTGACCGCGCCGCTGGAGGGCAGCCAGGGCAGCCCCCAGGCGTGGAACTCCACCGAGAAGAGCAGGATCAGGAGCAGGCCCAGCCAGAACTGGGGCACGGCGAAGCCGGCCACCGAGGCCGCGGTCAGGAACTGATCCAGGCGGCTCCCCCGCCGGAGGGCGCTCACCACCCCTACCGGCACGGCCAGGGCCAGGCCGACCACGATCGCGGTCGCGGTCAGCTCCAGGGTGTTGGGCAGGCGCCCCAGGACGCTGGCCAGGACCGGGCTGCCGTCGATCAGCGAGCGCCCGAAGTTGCCCTCCAGGATGCCGGGGTCGATGTTGTGGCTGCCGCCCAGCACCCCGGCCAGCCCCACCGCCTTGAACAGGGCCCCGATCCCGATCCAGTCCAGGTACTGGACGATGAGCGGCCGGTCGAGGCCCAGGTTGGCCCGGATGCGGGCGATGTCCGAGGGCTTCAGGTTGGGGTCGAGCTGCAGGCCGGGCACGTAGTTGCCGGCGGTGAAGTGCATGAGCAAGAAGGTGATCAGCGTCACCCCGAAGAGGACAGGCACCGCCGTCAGCAGCCGACGTACCACGTACCCGGCCATGGCCCCTCAGCCGCCGCTCACTTGCCGTCGGTCACCCAGACGTCCTTCAGCCAGGGACGTTGCCCGTACTGGTTGAAGGGGCCGTAGCCGTAGCCCTGGACCCGCTTGCTCACGCCGTAGGTCCGCTTCAGGAAGTACAGCACCGGCGCCGGCACCTGCGCCGCCATGATGTCCTGGTACTGGAAGTAGAGCTGCTTGCGCTTGCTCTGGTCGAGCGTCGTCGCCGCCTGGTTCAGCAGCTGGTCGACCTGGGCGTTCTTGAAGTCGAAGCCGTTGAAGCCGCCCCGCTCGGTGCCCGAGCTGGAGAAGAGCTGCGACTGGTCGGGGTCCTGGCTGAAGTTGAACCCGACCAGGATCAGGTCGAAGGTACGGGTGTCGGTGATCAGGGTCACCAGCTGCGAGAACTGGATCTCCTGCGGCGTCATCTTGACCCCGATCGCCTGCCAGTCCTGCTGCATGACCTGGGCCACGCTCTTCAAGACCGGGTCGCCGGTCGCGTACTGCAGGGTGAACTCCAGCCGCCGACCGCCCTTGGCCCGAACCCCGTCCGGTCCCTTCACCCAGCCGGCCTGGTCGAGCAGCTGACCGGCCTTCCTGGGGTCGTAGGGATAGGTCGGCCTGGTGTTCGGGTTGTAGGCCCAGGAGGTGGGCGGCTCGACCGAGTTGGCCACCTGGCCCTGCCCGAAGAGGACGGTCTTGACGATGCCCGGCCGGTCGATCGCGTAGAGCAGGGCCTGCCGGACCGCCTGCTCCTGGAAGATCTGCCCGGCGGGCTTGGTGGGGTCGAGCTGGTACATGTAGAACTCGAACTGGGGGACGACGAAGCTGGTGAGCGTGAGGCCGGGCTCGGTCTGCAGCGACGCCACCTGGGAGGGGCTGATCTGCCCGGCGTCGATCTCCCCGGTCTTCAGCTGGTTGGCGACGGCGACCGTGTCCGGCACCACCTTGTAGACGAAGCTGTC
>DASRBU010000215.1:0-16542 GCA_035653475.1 Candidatus Dormiibacterota bacterium
GTCGTCGACCACGGCCACCACGCCTCCCATGACCGCGGCGGCCACGTTGTCGTAGTGGCCCTCGGCGCGCCCCGCCTCGCCGATGGGATCGTCGGAGCCCCGGATCGCGGCCGCCGCCACCCGGGCCGCCGCGCTGCTGCCGAGGCCGACGCCGACCGGGATCTGGTTGCGCACCCACCCCCGAGCGGGCAGGACGGAGAGCGGGTTGGGACCCGCCCGCAACAGCTCGGCTCCCTCGCCCTCGAACTCCCACTCCGGCCGCTCGGCCGCCTCGACCTCGACCTCCAGCCAGAGGTCGACGGCCATGGCCAGGACGTCGAAGCCGGGGCCGAGGTTGGCGATGGAGGCGGGAACCCGGATCCTCACCGCGCCTCGAAGCGACGCCGGGAGCGGCGGTGGTGGCCGGCCCGCTCCCGCAAGCAGGCCGATGGGAGGGCGCTCTCCGGCTCGGCGTCCGGCAGGGCCGGCGCGGCCCCCCGCCGCCCTCGCCACCCCGGGAACGCCTTCACGGGCCGCGCGCCCACCTCACGACCCCGGAACTGCGCCTCGACCGGCGCCGAAGCGACGACGCCGCCTCCGACCTCCGCCGCCACCCGGTGCAGATCCCGAGCGGGGACGGCCGGACCCCGCTCCAGGCGCTCTCGGTGGCCATCTTCCCCGAGCACCCGGGACCGGTCGGGATCGAGCGACGCCTGGCGGCCGGCGCCCGTCTGGACCCGGACCGGCCCGGCGCCGTCCCCCGGTCGTGCCGGCCGGACGCCGACCTCGATGGCCCCGACCGTCACAGCTTGAGCACCTTGGCCAGCGCCCGCGCGTCGCCGTCCAGCTCGATGGGAGGCTCGACGTTGCTCAGCGCGGCATCCGGGTCCTTGAGACCCGATCCGGTCAGGACCACCACCGAGGTGGAGTCCTTCTCCATCCGACCCTCGCGCACCAGTCGGGCCAACAAGGCCAGGGGGGCGCAGGAGGCGGGCTCGGCGAAGAGGCCCTCCGAGGCCGCCAGCCAGATCTGGGCCTGCAGGATCTCGGTGTCGGTGACGGCGTCGATCAGGCCCCCCGACTCGTCCCGGGCGAGCGTGGCCCCCTCCCAGCTGGCCGGGTTGCCGATCCGGATGGCGGAGGCGACGGTCCGGGGGCGCTTGAACACCCGCCCCTTCACGATCGGGGCCGCCCCCTCCGCCTGGGCGCCCACCATCCGCGGCAGCACCCGGCAGCGACCGGCGGCGTGGTACTCCTTGAAGCCCTTCCAGTAGGCGGTGATGTTGCCGGCGTTGCCGACCGGCAGCAGCAGGTAGTCCGGGGCGTCGCCGAGGGCGTCGACGATCTCGAAGGCAGCCGTCTTCTGTCCCTCCAGACGGTGCGGGTTGACCGAGTTGACCAGCGCCACCGGATAGGTGGCCGCCAGCTCCCGGACGATGGCCAGAGCACCGTCGAAGTTGCCCCGCAACGCCACCACCTTGGCCCCGTACATCAGCGCCTGCGAGAGCTTGTTCATGGCGATCTCGCCGGCCGGGACCACCACGATAGCCCGGAGTCGCTGGCTGGCGGCGTAGGCCGCGGCGGAGGCGGAGGTGTTGCCGGTCGAGGCGCAGACCAGGACCCGTGCCCCCTCCTCCATGGCCTTGGCCACGGCCACCACCATCCCCCGGTCCTTGAAGGAGCCGGTGGGGTTCAGGCCCTCGTACTTGAAGTAGAGACGGCGCAACCCGAGGGCGGCGCCGATGGTGCGGCTGGGCAGGAGCGGGGTGGAGCCCTCCAGGAGGCTCACCGGCGGCGTGCGCTCGGTGATGGGGAGCCACTCACGGTAGCGGTCGATCACGCCGACCCGCTGGCTCATCTCCGGCCGTGCCTCCCGGAGCCGAACCGACGGCCCCCGCATCCCCGGGGCCGGACCGGGCGACCCCGGGCCACGCCCCCGCCCCGCTCGCCTGCCCTCGTCCGGGCAACCGACGGCATGGGCTCAGAGCACCCGAAGGAACGTCCGGACCGAGTGGACCACGTCGAGCCGGGCGATGCGGGCACGCGTCCGCCGCAGGGCGGCGTCGGAGGATCGGTGGGTCGTGACCACGAACTCGGCCGAGACATCGTCCGACTCCTTCTGGATCGCGCTGGCGATGCTGACCCCCTCCTCGCCGAAGACCTGGCAGATGGCGGCCAGCACCCCCGGGCGGTCGGCCACCCGGCACCGGAAGTAGGCGCGGGTGTCGACCTCGTCCATGGGCACCACCTGCACCTGGGTGTCGAACCGGGTCGCAGCCCGGTGCTGCACCTGGCGGTACACGGAGCGGGCCAGGTCGATGAGATCGCCGACCACGCTGGAGGCGGTGGGACGGCCGCCGGCGCCGAGGCCCTGGAGGAGGACCTCCCCGACCAGGTCCCCCTCCACGTAGACGGCGTTGTGGGCACCCTCCACCACCGCCAGGGGGTGGCCGTGCGGGACCAGCACGGGATGGACCCGCGCCTCCACGCGCTCGCCCACCCGGGCGGCGTAGGCCAGCAGCTTGACCTCGTAGCCCAGCTCGCGGGCGTACCGGAAGTCGACCGGCTCCACGCCCTCGATGCCCTCGCGATAGATCTGGTCGGGGTGGATGCGGACGCCGAAGCCGATCGAGGCCATGATCGCCAGCTTGGAGACGGCGTCGTAGCCGCCCACGTCCTCGGTGGGATCGGCCTCCGCGTAGCCGGCCGCCTGGGCCTCGGCCACCGCCTCCTCCAGGCTCAGGCCGGCGTCCGCCATGCGGCCCAGCACGTAGTTGGTGGTGCCGTTGATGATCGCCATGATGCGCTGGATGTCGTTCGCCAGCAGGTCCACCTTGAAGGTGCTGACGAGGGGAATGCCGCCCCCCACCGCGGCCTCGAAGTAGACGTCGACGTTCATCTCCCCGGCCAGCTCGAGCAGCTCCGGACCGTGCCTGGCCATCACCACCTTGTTGGCCGTGACCACGTGCTTCCCGGCCCGGATGGCTCGCTCCAGGTAGCTGCGGGCCGGCTCCTCACCGCCCGCCACCTCTACGATCACGTCCAGGCAGGGATCCCCCAGGAGATCGGCAGGGTCGGTGGTCAACATCCCGGGCGGCACGACCACCGCCCGGGGCCGGGAGGGGTCACGCACCAGCACCCGATCCAGCACCAGGTCGACCCCGGCACGACGGCGCAGGACCTCCCGACGGTTGAGCAGCCGGTCGGCCACCTGGGAGCCCACGGTGCCCAGGCCGATGAGGCCGATGTGGAGCGCAGCCTTGTGCATCGCGCATATTGTCCCGGCCTCGGCCGCGCCGCTGCTGGTCGGAGCACAGGACCGCGCCCTCTCGCCGGGGTCGGCGGAACCCGCCACAGGCCCGGACGCGGACCGGTCTCCCCCACCTTCGGCCGCCGCTCCCTGAGTTCGCGGCTAGGGGGCGATGAGGTGGGAGCGGATCGTCTCGCCGCCCGGGATGGCCGGGCTCACCGCCAGCAGGATCACCGACACCAGCAGGACGACCGCCAGGACCGCCGCGCCCAGGGCCGAGGCCAGGGCCACCGGCCGCCGCCAGTGCCCCTCGGCGCGCCTCATGACTCGGATCAGGTCGGGGACGCCCTGCGGCCGCCAGGTGTCGACCTCGGCACGCAGCAGCTCGATCGGGTCGCGCTCGCTCCGCCGTTCGTCCACCTTCACTGCTCACAACCAACGGGGGCCGAGTTCGGTTCGCGGCCGGCGCCTCCGCCGGGCGGCACGTCGTTCAGCACCCGACGCATCACCGCCACCGCCTTGGCGATCCGGGAGGCTACGGTGCCGCTCGGGATGCCGAGGATGGTGGCGATCTCTTCTCTAGAGTAATCGTGGAAGTAGTGCAGGACCACCGCTGCTCGCAG
This sequence comes from Candidatus Dormiibacterota bacterium, assembly GCA_035653475.1. GTDB lineage: Bacteria > Chloroflexota > Dormibacteria > Dormibacterales > Dormibacteraceae > CADDZO01. Next base: position 3,853 of record DASRBU010000215.1, read on the forward strand.
CTTCGGGCTCAGCGCCGCCAGCGCCGTCTCGACCGCCGTGCGCGCCTCGCTCCGAGCGTAGGCCCGGTCGTCCGGCGCCTGGTAGAGCCGCACCGGCAGCAGGCGGGCCAGCTTGCGGCGGCGGAGGTACGACAGGGCGGTGTTGACGGCGATGCGGTGCAGCCAGGCGCCGGGCGGGGCGGTGGGGCGGTACCGCAGCCGGGCGCGGTAGGCCCGGGCGAACACCTCCTGGGTCAGATCCTCGGCCTCGGCCTGGTCCAGGACCATGGCCCGAACCGTCCGGAACACGGACTCGTACTCTCGTTCGTAGAGCAGCGGGAACTGGGTCGCGGGGTCGATCCCCCATGAGCCAGGCCGGCCCTCGCCAGACACCACACCAACAGTCTGCCGCCGCCGGGCGGTTCGCGTCACGGGAACCGGGGCGATGGGCGGAGAAGGCCGACCGCCGGGGCCACCTCCGGGAGCGGCCACGGCCGCCGGCGACGCCCTCCAGAGGGTGAGGCCTCCGATGCCGGTGACCCGCCCCCACCTGGTCGTGCTCGGCAGTCTGAACACCGACTTCGTGGCCCGGGTGCCGGAGCTGCCCCGGCCCGGACAGACGGTGCTGGGCGAGCGGCTCCTCACCTTCGCCGGGGGCAAGGGTGCCAACCAGGCGGTGGCGGCGGCGCGGCTGGGAGCCCGGGTGACGATGGTCGGCCGCGTCGGGCGCGACGCCCGGGGCGACGCCCTGCTCACCGAGCTGGAGCGCGAGGGCGTGGACGCACGGGGGGTGGCCCGCGATCCCGAGGAGCCGACCGGAGCGGCGCTGATCGTGGTCGACCGGGCGGGAGAGAACCAGATCGCGGTCACCGCCGGGGCCAACGGGCGCGTGGACGCGACCGACGTGACCCGGGCCCTGGAGGCGCTGGAGGGGGGATCGCTGCTGGCGCTGCAGCTGGAGATCCCCCTCGAGAGCGTGGCCTTGGCCGTGGCCGGGGCGGTGCGGCGCGGTCGGCGGACGATCCTCAACGCCGCCCCAGGGGCCTCCCTGGAACCGGAGCTGCTGCGCGGGCTGGAGGCGGTGGTGGTCAACCAGGAGGAGGCGGGAACGCTGGTCGGGCGCACCGTCGCCGGTCCGGCCGCGGCCCTGGCGGCGGCCCGCCACCTCCACCTGGCCGGGGTCCGCTTGGGCGTGGTCACGCTGGGCGCGGCCGGGACCGCCCTCTGCGACCAGGACGGGCCGAGGCTGGTCGAGCCCTTCCCGGTCTCGGCCGTGGATACCACCGCCGCCGGGGACGCGTTCGTCGGCGCCCTGGCCGTGGCCCTCGGCCGCGGCCTCCCCCCGGGAACGGCGGTGCGCCTGGCCGGGGCGGCCGGCGCGGCGGCGGCGACCCGGGAGGGCGCACAGAGCTCGCTCCCGACCGCGGAGGAGCTGAGGGCGCGGTTCGGGCTCGACTGGCCCGATTGAGCCGCCCCGGCCGGAGCCGGCCCGGACCGACGATTCGGTCAGACCCAGGTGCCGACCACCTGGCCGATCGAGCGGTGGCCGGCCCGGCACAGCCGCACGACTTCCGCCCTGGCCTCGCCGCTGAACGCCCGTCGCCGTCTTTGAGCGCGGGCATGCTCGCTCCTCGGCGCGAGCGGGAGCCCTGGCCGGGGATCAAGCTTGCGATGGGCGCGGCTCCGCCACGGGCGGTGGCTGCCCGACTCGCCAGCGGAACCTGTGCGCCTTCTCGCCCCCGTGAACGAAGCCGACCTGGGAGACGTCGATGCGGAAGAGGTGGAAGTCGTCGGCAGGCCGCCACTGGATCAGCTGCTCGAGGGCGTCGCCGTAGATCTTGAGCTCCCCTACGAGCCCGCGAGGCGCGGCGGCGGCTTCCGGATCTGGATCTCATGGTCCGTGGCGTCCGGGCTCGACCACCGCGGCCTCGGCCCGCCCTCGCCAGCCGCCACAGCAGCGGGCCGGCAGTCGCGACGCCGTCGCGTCAGCCAGGCGGACGCATCGGCCCCCGGTCGCTCCATCACTCAGAACCAGGGAGCGTCGCGACGGTGAGCGATCGGCCACGAGCCCGCGCCGGCCAGGGCCGAGAAGGTGGAAGATGATCGTCCATGACCGGAGAACCGCCCACCGACCTCGACCGGGCCGAATCGCTCATCCGTCAGGCCCGCACCCTGTCCGGCTCCCTGCGCTCCTGGAACGCGGGCCTCTTTCCAGGGATCGAACAGGCCGTTCGACAGCTCGCCGAGGCGGTCTCCGATCTCGCCACTGCGGCGGAGACGCTGGCGCGTCACGTTCGCGCCCGAGACGAGGCCTCCGACGGCTGAGGCTCGGGCCAGCCCCGGCCCCGTCCCCCTCGCCGGCCACGGTCGGCCCGGCCGATGCGCCGGCGCCCCCTCCTCAGGGGGAGCAGCAGAAGGAGCTGGCGGCGAGGCCCGAATGGTCGGGACGGCGAGGACGCGAGCGATCCGGCTGTGCGTCAGCGGGGGCGCGAACGCCGACGGCGGCCGCGCGGGAGCGCCGTCGCATTGACGCGCGGCCGCCCCATCGGCCAGCCCGGTGACCGCCCCCTCCCCGGGCGCCTCGGCACCGTCCCGGGCATGACCGCCCAGGGTCGGCCTCCCGTTCAGCCCATCCGCCCGATCCGCGCCTCACGGCGCAGGTGGTCCGCCGACCGCGCTGGCAAGCCGTCAGGATGCAGCAGCTCGACCGACCCCGCCAGGGTCAGCCATCGCCTCCGTCGCCCCTGCCCGGCATCGGGCAAGGTTGCGCGACGATGAAGCGATGCCGAAAGCGGAACGGCGCTTCGCGCTGGTCCGTCAAAAGGGTTCGCACGCCCAGTTTCGGCGCCACGACGGCCGCCTGGCCACGTTCGCCTACCACGACCGGGTTGAGCTGTCGGATTCACAGCTCAGGGACGTGGTCGAGGCCTTCGGCATCACCCTCCTGGAGTTGAAGCAGCTTCTGTAGCATGATCGCCACGCTGGAGGCCAGGATCCCGGTTCGGTTCCGCCATGACGGGGAACTCGGTACCTGGCACTTCCAGGTGGCCGATCCGATCGTCGTGGGCGGTGGCCAGAGGACGCTGGAGGAGGCGAAGCGGGCGGCGGCCGAGGCCATCGCCTTCGCGCTGGAGGCCGAAGCCGAGCCAGATGGCGGCCGGATCGAGTACCTTACGGCCACGGTCGGCTGAGCCCGCGCTCGCGCCGGAGACACGAGCGGGGAAGGGCGGGCCCGGTCACGGGGTCGATGGTTCCGCGGAGAGCCATGGGTAGCGTCCGGGGACGCCGTCCCGCTCCGCGAGAGCCGGCCGCCCGGTGGAGAGACCCAGGGGCTGAATCGCCAGGTGCACCGCCCGCTCACATCGCTCTGGCCGCCCCTCCGCCCTGCGGCCCCGCACCACCGCGTCGCCCGGACGGTCCGGTGTCCCGCCGCGGTTCGGAACGTCCATCTCGACTCGGTGCCCACGGTTGGCCCGGATGATGAGCCGCACTCTGGAGGGCGCGCGGCGCTCGGTCGCTCAGCCGGGACCGGCCCGCCGGAGCGCCACGGCCGCGGTGGGCTCGGGAAAGGGCGCCCTCGCCAGCGCCGCCGGCGCCGGCAGGCGGCCGTCCCGGACCTCCCGGCAGAGCCGGGCCATGGCCTCCAGCTCCTCGCGCTGACCCCGCACGAACCCGGGATCGACCAGGCCACCGTGGCCGGGCACGACCGTGCGGGCGCCCAGCTGGAGGAGACGGCCCAGGGCCGCCGGCCATTCCAGCGGCCAGGCGTCCTCGAACGAGGGCGGCGCGCCCTCCTCGACCAGGTCCCCGGCGAACAGGACCCCGGCGTCGGGCACGAGCACGACCACGTCGTGGTCGGTGTGCCCACGCCCGGGGTGGAGCAGCACCACCCGGCGTCCCCCGACCTCCACCTCCGCCCGTTCCACCAGCGTGCGGCTCGGCGGGACGATCTCCAGCCCGGCCAGCTCCCGGCCTCGGTCCGGCAGCCAGCGCAGGGCCTCGGTGCGCTGCTCCTCGCCCCGCTCCCGGAGCAGCGCGGCGCAGCGTCGATGACCGTGGACGACGGCGGGGAGCAGGGCCGCGTTGCCGAAGCAGTGGTCGAAGTGCCAGTGGGTGTTGACGACCCGGCGGCAGGGGAGCCGGGTGACCCGACGCAGCTCGGCCAGCAGCGCTCTCGCCTCGGACGGGGTGCTGCCGGTGTCGACCAGCAGCAGTTCGTCCTCGCCCAGCACCGCGCCCACGTTCAGGTCGAGCGAGGGCCAGCGACGGCGCAGCACTCCCTCACCCAGCTCGTCCCAGGCCACCCGGTAACGGTAGCGCCCGGGCGTCGCGGCGGCACGGGCTCGGGGTCGCCCGAGTGCCGGTGGCGGGCGGGCCGAGGGCAGGCGCGACCGGCCCCGGGGGCGGACCGGGCCGGGCTTCGGTTCGCGGCATCGCCGTCGGCGGTGCGCCCCGGCCTCGGCCACCAGCCCGGCGCTGCATCGGCCCCGGCCGCCGGCGTCGGACACGGTCGCGACCACGGAGGGCACGGTGGCGCCGCCCACCACCCCGCCGCGGCCGGCTGTCCGAGGGCCGAGTACTCGGTCGGCGGTGATCACGGGCACCTGGCCGTCCTCCTCGACCCGGGGACGTCCCACCCGACGCCGTCGGCGGCGGCTTCCACCGCGCAGGGTCGGTGCTACCGCCCCATGGCGTCCGGCCCGCCCGTGCCCTCGGGCCAGCGGGGGCGCCCGACGGGAGGTCGGCCGTCCCGTCTTTTGTCTAGGTGAACCGGCCGCGAGGGACCCACCCGGGGTCGGTCTGTCTTAGCGTCGTAAGCGTTGGACCTGGCTGCGGGTACCACCAGCCGACAGGCGAGCATCGCGCCCCCCAGCTTCCAAGCCGTGTGCAGCCGGGTAAGAAGACCAGCCGACGCTCTCACGTGCGCCCGCACGGGAGGGCGCGGCACGCGGAGGACGATGATGCGAGAGGAACACTTCTCGACCACGGACCGACTGCGCGAGCTGTCCCCCGACGAGCTGCGCCAGGTGGCCGGTGGCTGGGACAACGGTGATCACTGCGATCACGAGGAGCACCACCACCGCCACCACCGGCACCACGGGTGGCACAATGACGACGACTGACTGACGGCCCGCGCGGCCGTGTCGGTGAGGCGGGCCGCCGGCCCGCCTCGACCGATGGGGGGAGCGACCCGAACCGGCCGCTCCCTCTCTCGCCACCCGTCGGGTGGAACCTGGAGCACCATGGCCGATCCCGCAGCCCCTGATCGCGGCTCCCTCTACCGTCCGGAGGCGCTCGCGCACCACCGAGCGCGTCCCGACGGCCCGGATCGCCCTCCGTCGATCGCCGGCCGGGGGAGCCTGGCCGCGTTCTGGGCTCTCCTGGCCGCGATCGGGATGGCGGTGGCCGCCAGCATGCTGATCCAGGTCGGCGAGTACGTTTCGGGGCCGGCCCGGCTCCAGGGCAACGGCTCGACCCTGCTGGCCGTGCTGCCCGAGTCCGCCGGGCCGCAGCTGCGACGGGGGGGCCCGGTGGAGGTCCGGTTGGAGGCCGGGCCACGCCTGGAGGCCCGGGGCTCCCAGCTGCAGGTCCAGCCGGTGGACGAGGCCACCGCCGCCCGGCTGCTGGGGCCCGCCGCGGCCACCGATCTCCCCTCCTCCACCGGGCTGCTGCTGGTGCGGGCACGGCTCCCCATGCCCGTGGCTGGCCCCGAGAAGGGCCGGGCCAGCGTCCGCGTCGGCGGTCGGCCCCTGCTGCCGACCCTGCTCTCGGGGATCGCGCCAGCGGCCGGAAGCGGCTGAGCGACCGTGCCCCGAGGCCCCGTCGAGCGCCCCGGCCGGAGCCGGAAGCGCGGCCCCCGAAGCCATTCCCCGCCGACCGGCTGAGCCATGGCGCGACGCATCCCCTTCATCCCCCAGATGGAGATCAGCGACTGCGGCGCGGCCTGCCTGGCCATGACCCTGGCCTACCACGGGCGCCGGGAGCCGCTGGAGCGCGTCCGGGAGGCGACCGGCGGCGGTCGCGACGGCGTTCACGCCCAGGCCGTGGTCGAGGCCGCGCGCCGGTACGGTCTCGCCGCCAGAGGGGTGAGGGCCGACCTCGAGGAGCTCCAAGGACTGCCGCCGGGCTCGATCCTGCACTGGGGCTTCAACCACTTCCTGGTCCTGGAGCGGATCACCCGCCGTGGCGTGCGCGTGGTCGACCCGGCCCTCGGCCGCCGCCTCATTCCCATGTCCAGGTTCCGGCGCTCCTACACCGGGGTCGCCATCGTCCTCGAGCCCACCCCGGACTTCGTCCCCGGGGGTCGGCCGCGATCGATCCGACGCCACCTGCGTCCGCTCCTCCGGCAGCGCGGCCTGCTGGGCCGGGTGCTGGTGATCTCGGTCGTGATCCGCGCCCTCCTGCTCGCCCTCCCGCTCTTCACCGCCATCCTGGTCAACCGGGTGATCCCCCAGGGGGCCGGCGACCTCCTGGCCATCACGGCCGTGGCCCTGGGCTTCGTCGTCGTCTACCACTTCGCCTCCTCGCTGCTCCGCGAGCGGCTGCTGGTCGAGCTGCGGACCCGCATCGACGTGGACATGACCCGTGGTCTGCTCGACCACCTGGTCGGCCTCCCTTACGGCTTCTTCCTCCGCCGCTCCTCCGGTGACCTGATGAGTCGCATGGCCAGCATCGAGCGGGTGCGCGAGATCCTGGCCACCGGGACCCTGACCGCCCTCATCGACGGCGCGCTGGTCGTCCTCTACCTCGGGCTACTCCTGGCCTTCGACCTGGGCATCGGCCTGGTGACGCTGGCCCTGGGCCTGCTCCAGATCGTGGTCGTGGTGCTGGCCGGGAGCCGGAACCGGCTGCTCTCCGCCCAGAGCCTGGAGGCCTCGGCCCGGGTGAGCGGCTACGAGTACCAGCTCCTGGCCGGCATCGAGACCTTGAAGGCGGCCGGCGTGGAGCAACGAGCGCTCGCCCACTGGCGATCCCTGTTCGCCGACAAGGTCGCGGCCTCGCTGGCCCGTGGCCGGCTCGCCGCCCTGGTCGACGCCGCCCTGGACGCGCTCGGCCTCGGCGCCCCCCTCTGCGTCTTGATGCTGGGCGGCCTGAGCGTGCTCAGCGGCCAGCTGCCGCTCGGGACCATGCTGGGCCTGGTCGCCCTGGCCGAGGGCTTTCTCAAGCCCCTGGTCACGGTCGCCGGCACCGGGCTGCGCCTCCAGCAGCTGCGGAGCTACCTGGAGCGCATCGACGACGTCCTGGACGTGCCCCGTGAGCAGGAGGAGGGTGCGGTCAAGCCGGCGGGCCGTTTGAGCGGGCACGTGCGGGCCGAGAACGTCGTCTTCCGCTACGCCCCCCTCTCCCCGCCGGCGGTGGACGACGTCTCGCTGGAGATCCACCCCGGCCAGCGGGTGGCGATCGTGGGCCGCTCCGGCTCGGGCAAGTCGACCCTGGCCGCCCTCCTGCTCGGGCTCCACCGGCCGACCTCGGGCAGCATCCGGTTCGACGGCGTCGATCTGCGCGAGCTGGACCTGGGCTCCGTGCGGCGCCAGATCGGCATCGTCACCCAGCATCCGTACCTCTTCAGCGCCCCGATCCGCGACAACATCGCCCTGACCTGGCCGGAGGCCCCTCTGGAGGCGGTGATCGAGGCGGCGAGGGTAGCCTGCATCGACGAGGAGATCGCCGCCCTGCCCATGGGCTACGAGACGGTGCTGGCCGGGGCGGGCGCCTCGCTCTCCGGCGGCCAGCGGCAGCGGATCGCGCTGGCCCGGGCCGTGATCCGGCGCCCCCGGATCCTGCTCCTGGACGAGGCCACCAGCGCGCTCGACGCCGTTACCGAGCACGCCGTCCACCAGCGCCTGGCCGAGCTGGGCTGCACCATCATCCTCATCGCCCACCGCGTCAGCACCCTCTCGCTGGCGGACCTGATCCTGGTCATGGAGGGGGGCAGGATCGTCGAGCGCGGCGACCATACCCAGCTGCTGCGGCTGGCGGGCCGCTACCGGCAGCTGGTCACCACGCAGTCGCGATCGAGCGGGGAGTGAGCCGGGTCGAGGTGGCCGGGAGGCCGCGCTAGGCCGCTCCCTTCCGCCGGAGCCAGTACCAGGCGGAGAACCCATCCTTCCCCTCCTCCCGCCGTTCCAGCTCCCAGCGTTCCCCGAAGCGATCGGCCACCTCGCCCGGCCGGATGCCCGGCGGCCCCAGCGGCATGGCCCGAGGGGCCTGGCCGGCGTGGAAGCCGTAGAGCAAGAAGAGGGCCCCGGGCGCGGCCACCTCGGCGGTCCCCCGGACGTACGCGTCCCGGCGTCGCTCGGGCAGGCTGTGATAGCAGCCCAGGTCCAGCAGCAGCGTGTAGCCGACGCCGATTCCCAGCCGGTCCAGCGCGGTGACGTCACCGACCAGGAAGCGGGCCGCCACCCCCGCCCGCCGGGCACGGCGGCGGGCCTCACCGACGGCCCGGGGCACCAGGTCGATCCCGATGGCTTCCCAGCCCCGTCGGGCCAGGTAGACGACGTTGGTGCCGGTCCCACAGCCCAGATCCAGGGCACGACCCGGGGGAAGGGCACGATCCCCCTCCACCGCCTCGACCAGCTCGGGCGGCGTCACCCCCGTGTCCCAGGGCTTGAAACCGACCAGGTAGGCGAGTCGAAAGAAGAGGCTCACCAGCCCTCCAGTATGGGTCCGAGGTCACGGGCAGGACGGGCCATGGCTCACGACCCCTCCCCGACCTCCGGCACTCCCGCCGCCCGGCCCGGCGCCGCCTTCGCCACCGGCCTCGAGGACGCCCGGCGCCCACCGGGCCGGCCCTGCTGGCGCAGGGTGGCGGCGGTGACGCCGGCCGCCACCTCCACCAGCTCCTCGGGAACGCGGGCCGGGCGCCCGTCGCCGGTCCGTACCCACACCCACTCGGTCAGCACCTCGGCCACTGGCTCACGGTCCGGCAACCGCTTGATCAGGGTCCGGCGAAGGCCACGGACGCCGCGCACCAGCTCGACCCGGACGGTCAGCTCCAGCTCGTCGCCGAGGAGGGCCGGGCGGAGGTACTCCACCTGGCTGCGGCGGACCACCCAGCCCCCGCCGTGGGCCTCGGCCCAGGCACGCCCGTAGCCGGACAGCTCGGCGTGCTCGACCGTGACCGCCTCCGCGTAGCTGAGGTACACGGCGTTGTTGACGTGGCCGTTCTGGTCGATCTCGTAGCTGCGCACCCGCCAGCGGGTGGTGTAGACGAGGGGATCGACGGCGGACACGGCATCTCATTGTGCCCGAGGCCGCGGCCCGAGCCGGCCTCCGGCACGGGCCCGGCCCCCTCACCCCGCGCGCGCTCGGGGCGCATCCAGCAGCGCCGGCAGGTGGGTCAGGTCGGGCAGGTCCAGGTCGGGCTGGAGGCGCTCCGGCCCCTTTCCCAGGTCGCGACCAGCCGAGGTCCCGGTCCGGACCAGCACGGTCAGGCCGGCGCCACGACGACCCATGCGCACATCGGTGTCCACGTCGTCCCCCACCACCGCCAGCTGCCCCGGCCTCACCCCCAGGGCGCGCGCCGACTCGTGGAGGGCGAGTGGCGAGGGCTTGCCCACCAGGTGCGGCCGGCGGCCCGTCACCCTGGCCACGGCGGCGGCGATCGCCGCCGAGAGCCCGATCCCGGCCCCGCCGCGCAGGTAGGGCCGGGGCGCGGTTGAGGTCACGAGGAAGGCCGCGCCCGCCGAGACCGCCCTGCAGGCCGCCTCCAGCCGCGGGTAGTCGATCTCGCGGTCCCAGCCCACCAGCACCACCCTGGCCTCCCGCCAGCGGCCGACCTCGGTGGTGACCTCGATCCCCCGCCGGCGCAGGGGCTCGGTCACCCCCGCCCCGCCCAGGGCGAGCACGGTGGCCCCCGGCCAGCGCCGAAGCACCAGGCCGGCGGCGACCACGGAGGGGGTCATCACCTGGTCGTCCCCCACCTCCAGGCCCAGCTCGCGCAGCCCCGAGGCGTACACCTCGGGCGGCCTGGTGCTGCCGTTGGTGAAGCAGAGGTAGGGCAGCCCCCGCCGGCGCAGCCAGCGCAGGAGGGCAGCAGCGCCCGGCAGCGGGTAACCGCCCTCGGCCGGCGCGTCGCCGTGGATCAGGGTGCCGTCGACGTCCAGCACCACTGCCCGCACCCCGCCCGGCAGCGGGCCCGGCACCGCCCCGGGCCCTCCTTCCCCCCTCCGTCCGGCCATCACCGCGGCGGGGGCGAGGGCCGGCGCGGTTCGGGCGCGGTCGCCTCCGGCCGGGGTCGGGCGGGAGCGCCGTGGAGCCGACACATGTCCGCACGTACTCTAGCCGAGCTGGGCAGGGAGGATCCGGCGCCCGTCCGGCCCGGACGCTCGGCGCCGGCGCCGCCGGCGCGCAAGCCTGGTAGCGTGCGCTTGATGGCTCAACCGATGCTCGTGAACCGGGTCCGCTCCTACAGCACCGGAACCCCGGGACGGTGCCTCAACCAGGCGCGGACCCACCACTTCGTCATCGACGAGCCCCCGTACCGCGGGGGAGCCGGCGAGGAGATCACCCCCGCCGAGGCCTTCCTGGCCGGGGTCTCCGCCTGCGGGGTGCTGCTCATCGAAGGCTACGCTCGGGAGGACGGCCTTTCCCTCCGGGGGGTCGAGGTGGAGATCGAGGCCACCCGGAACGCCGGCGACCCCTCGGCCTTCACCGGCGTGCGCATGCGCTTTCGCCTGCCCGGGGCGAGCGCCGACCAGGCCCAGGCCCTGGTCCGCCGCTACCAGGAGCACTGACCGCTGTACCGCACGGTCGCGGTCGCGACCCGGGTGGTGACGGAGATCGAGGGCGCCCCCGCCTCCCCGAGGGCGGCCCCGGACGACTGATCGAGGCCTGCCGGGCGCCGGCCCCGGCCGCCGGCGCCCGCCCATCCCCGCGCTCCATGGGCCAGGAGATCCGGGTGCAACGGCTCTCTCCCCACGACTTCACCGCACGGCGGGACGAGCTGGCCGAGGTCTACCGCCGCGCCTACGTGGGGATGGAGAGGTACGCCTACCGGACGGCGGCGGAGCGCCGGGCCTACCTCGAGTGGCTCTTCCAGGGCGACCCCGGCGGCTTCCTGGTGGTGTGCCGGGAGGAGCGGGTGGTGGCCTGGGCGGCCTGCCACGGCGAGTGGGTAGGGCCGGACGGCCGCACCAGCGCCGAGCTCCACGAGCTGGTGGTCCTGCCCGAGGCGCAGGGCCGCGGCATCGGCCGGGCCCTGTTGCAGGCCGCGTTCGGCCTGGCCGGGGAACGGGGTCGGGACCGGCTCGGGCTCTGGGTCGGCCGGCACAACCGGCGGGCCCGGCGGATGTACGAGCGAGCCGGGTTCGCGGTCGAGCGCGAGGGCCGGACCTGGGTGCGAATGGTAGCCCGGGTGCCGCCCGAGCCCGGGAAAAGCGCGGTCCCGGCCCCCTGAGACGGACGCCGGCGACGGCCCGGTCACGGCCCGACGGTGGGTCCGCGACCGGGAGCCGGGAACGAGCGCCGCAGCGCCGAGATCGCGTTCAGGCCGACGCCGGCTGCGGCCGTGGCCGGCGCAGGAGCCTCACCAGCACCGCCGAACCGACCAGCCACGCGGGCAGGAGACGACCGCCACGCCGATGGCGTCGGCGAAGGGGTCCCGCGCTCTGGGGACCGAGCAGGAGGTGGCTGGAGCGCTGGCGGATGCCAATGGCGAAGCTCAGGATCGCCGCCAGACCCGTGACCGCGGTGGCGGCGATCACGGTCCCGCGGGTGATCCAGGCCAGGGCGTCGCCCTCCACGCCCCGCAGCCACCGCGCCAGGATGCCGTGGGCGGCCGTCACCACCACCCCGAGCCCGAACGGGACCGTGGCCAGGATCAGGTCCTGCGTCCGCTGGGTCTCGAGCGACGGGAGCCCCTACGGCGACGACGGATCCACGATCGTGGTGTACGCGAACGACGAGTCGATCCCCGCCAGCCCGACCTTGACCAGGATGACCACGCCGGCGAGCGCGATCACACCTCCCACCATCAGCATGACGTGGGCGGAGAAGGAGGTCGCCGGACCAGGGTCAGCGCCTGACGGCCGCGCCACTGGAAGACACCGACGACGCCCCAGGCGATGGCGCTCACGGCCATGGTCGGGATCAGGACGGACAGAGCGAACATCGATCACCTCCTGGGTGAGAGCACCGTCCCATCCCGTCGTCGGTCTCGGGCGACGGTCAGGGTCGTCAGCCCCCCAGCGGCCGGGCTGGAGGGCCGGGGGTGCCCCGGGCCACGCGTCGTGCCCTGGCCGCGGCTCGGATCGATGGCTCGCCCACGGTCCAGTCCTGGATCAGCCGCCACAGCACCCGGGAGAGCGTGCGCAGGTCGCGTTCCGCCATCCACTCCTCAGCGGAGTGGGCGGAGTCCAGCTCGCCCGCTCCCAGCACCGCCCAGGGGTACCCGCGCGCCGCCAGGTGCTGGGCGTCGGTCCAGGAACGCATCAGCCGACCCGGGGCCCGGCCGGCGACCGTCCGCAGGGCCGCGATCGCCGCCTCCCCCACACGGCAGGCCGGTGAGGTCACGGGCGGTCCCTCGTCGTCCACCCGGACCCGCACCCGGCGCGGGACGAGGCCCCGGATCGCCCTCCGGACCTCCTCCAGCGAGGTGCCGGGGAGCACGGCCAGGTGGACCAGGGCCCGGGCCCGAGGGGGCACCCGCCAGGTGTCGTCGCCGGCCTCGACCACGCTCACCCGCAGCCAGGGCCGTCCGTGGCGGGGGTG